>CALDIF010000072.1 GCA_937901905.1 uncultured Porphyromonadaceae bacterium
TGCGTTCAAGCAACTTGTCAAGAATTCTTTTTTTGTACATTGTAACGTCCTTTTTATAGAAATCCGCTGCAAAGGTACAACTTTATATTTTTATTCGGTAATTTGGCTGTATAATTTTCGGTGATTTGGATTGTTTTTATTCGGTAATTTGGCTTTATTTTGTTCGGGAATACGGATTTTGCCGAAATTCTCAGCGATAAACCTATCCGAGCAGTCCGTTCGTTAGATTAACGTCATCCACTTTTTCTCCATTACCACATCTGCATAAATCTCAGTTGTGTGGATGATTGTGTATCGCAGTTGGAAAAGAGCATGCTGTTACAGCTGGGGTGAAAAGCGGGCCATTTGCGGCAGATAACGGCAGACACGTTTACCGGACAACCGAGACTGTCAACATTCAAAAACAATTCGGTCATGAAAGGATTTGAATACTCATCAATGAAGGTGCTTATGCCGATCCCGTAGTCCCCGGGCTGAGGCACGCCTCACGCGGATTGCATTTATCTGAAAACTCTACATTTGCTCAAATGCTCTTGCATAATCGGTAAAAGTTTGCTAATTTTGCCTCTGTTCTTGGAATTAGTAGCTTTTTTCATCTGAAAAAATAGGAAGTTTTTCTTTACAAAGTTACTGCTTTCCAAGGACTTATGTAATACTTAACTACTTGATAATCAGTTAATTATAGTTAATTTTTTACTTTTTGTCATGTACTAAAATGACAAAAACAGACGCTCAGCTGCCTATGATGCTCGTAATCGTGTCGGTGTTGTTATCTTAGTGGACGTGATGAAATAATATTTGAAACGTTGAAAATATGACAAAACAGATTTTCACATTATTGTTACTGTTCTCTGTGTCGGTTTTGGGATGGGCTCAAAACAGTTACATTCCCTACAAAACCTATGACGGAGAGCACAAGAACGAGATCTCGGGCTATGTTATGGGAGGCGACAACGTTGTCACCGGCAAGTTCGGAGGACTTGAAGCCTCTTACACAAGGCATCTCACGTCGCGCTGGCACGTTGGCGGCGACGCGCAGATGCAATTTGGCAAGCAACTGTACTCCATTGATGTACAAGGTGGTTACCGCCTGCCCGTCAAGTATGGCAACATCAGTTTTGACGGCAAGGTCATGTACAACTACTACCACAAATCGGGTTTCCATGAGATGGCTTACAACATCTCGGCAACATGGGAGAGTGCCTACGTTGACTTTCGCATTGGCGAAACGCTCGTTCACTATCAAAAGAGAGGAGTGTTAAAAGGTTGGTGGGGATATACCGAGCCGCCGTTGTTTACATTTGGCTTTGGTGCCCACATTCGCCACCGCAACAATCCGTGGAACATAGGACTTTTCTTCCGCAACTACGATGATTTTTACTACGAGAACTGGAATATCAACTGGGGTATTCGTTGGTATGCTCGCGTTAAGGCGCAATGGAATTTGTTCGGCGAGTTCAACGTCCGTCCGGCAGGCTCAATGAGTCAGTTGGCGAGCAAATATGAGGGTTCGGTAAAATTGGGCTTAAAATATAAATGGTAAAAAAATGAAAGCAAAATATATATTTATCGCATCAATGTCTGCTGTGGTTATGCTCAACACGTCATGTGATAAAGTGAGCCCACAAGGAGTACTCATGGCAGGAACCGGTGTTGAGGATCGCGTCAAGATGTCGGAATTGTATTACAAGGATTATCTTATGGATTCCCAAAACGACAAATTCGTTCAACCCGACGAAGCCGGTGAATACAGTTATTCATTCCTCGTGGGGAGCGATAGCCATATCACAACCGACCCGGGGCGTATGGACGAGATGTTTGCTATCGGTCTTGAGAATGATGACTTGCTCTATTGTCATCTTGGCGACATTGCCGACACAAAAGCGCAGTATTACATTGTGCTTGACTCACTTCTTCAGGCAGCGAAAGAACGATATGTGAACAAATATTATGAGAAGAATGAATTGGGACGTTGGCGTGAAAAGATTGACCTTTACGACCCGATTGGTTTTGCTTATGATGACATCAAGTTTCCATTCTACCCTGTCGTGGGCAACCACGACCTCACCCACAATGGTTGGGCTTTGTGGAGCAATATTTTCCACTCGTCATTCTATGAGTTTGATGTCCATTGCGGCTATGACGCGGATGGGAATCGTGTCAGCGACCACTTTATCTTCCTTGACACCGCCAGTGGCACGTTGGGCAAACGTCAGGTGGAATTGATAGAAGAAGGCTTGCTCGACGGCGATAAGAATTACCGCCACACCTTCGTCTTCAGTCACACCAATATCTTCCTGCCTTCGCACTTGCAATTTGCATCTACTTTCCCTCGCGAGGAAGCCTACTTCCTACTTGATCAGTTTGACAAGTGGAATGTCACGGCTGTATTCTGCGGTCATGTCCACAAGTGGGATGAGCGTTATTTCAACAATGCCTATTACATAACCCTCGACTCAATGAGCGAGCGCAACAGTTCCAAGCCCGGCGACTACATTGTCCGTGTTAAGGTTAATGGTCAAGGTTTATTCGAGTTTGAACGAGTTCACATGGACTATGTAGCATCTCAAAAATAGCCGTTCTGCGACTGAGTATTAAAAGAAGCCTATTGCTATTGCTACCGATAGCAATACTCATCGCGTTGATCTCGTCGGCGAGCCATGTCACCGTCAACGGTCAGCAACCTGCGCAAGTGGACACTTTCTATAATAGCGGCATCGCAAGACCTTTGGAAGCCGTCATTGGTTGGAACAGTTATGACAAGCGAGTCAGCGTATTGGTCTCCCTCGGATTAGACTTTTAAGGTGAGTTCAATAAATTAATAACATGTTGAGATGTTTTTAAATTTATTTTCGAGCAGATGCGAAGTTAAAGCAGCAGCGGCATAGCAGGTCATGTTGCAATGATTTAACGCAACAGATGCTGAAAAGAAACAAAAACAGGGTCAAGGACTCATCTCAACATGTTATTAATTTATTGAACTCACCTTAATCATTCTATATTAGTGCATGAACATCAAACAAAGATACAACCGATTCAAGGCATGGCAACTCAAAGCCTTTGATTGGAACTTTGACGAGAACGAGCGCCACCACTGTGTGTGCTGCGATAACGACTTTGTGGGCAACCATTGTCCGCATTGCTCACAAAGGGCCGGTTTGGGCAAAGTATCATGGAAAAGCGTGCTGCAAAGCTCTATCGAGGTATGGGGCATGAACAACCGCTCGCTGATTTACTCGCTATGGCAACTCATGTTTCGTCCCGGTCACTTCATCAGCGACTACATCAATGGCAAGCGGCAAGTGTCGTTTCCGCCGGTGAAGATGCTAATCATCATGGGGGTTGTGAGTGTCGTCATCGACCGTTTGTTCGCAGCTCCCGACATGCCCCACGGTGCAGTGAAAGAAGGGATCAATCAGTATTTTGCCTGGCTTGAAGCCAATCCCGGTTGGGGTTGGTTGTCTGTCTCATGCTTCTTTCTTATTCCTACCTGGTGCGTCTTCCGATATGCTCCGCGCAACACCAAGCACTCGTTGCCGCAAGGCTTCTTCATCCAGGTGTTCATGAGCGTGCAGGTTCTCATTGTTGATGACATTGCCGACTTCTTTGGTGACATCTTCTACATCGTGATACCGATGTGTTACTTTTATACCTATCGCCAGTTGTTTGGCTACGGCATCTGGGGAAATGTGTGGAGGGTGGCGGTGATACTTGTCAGTGGTATTATGTTTGCATTGCTTGCCATGAGCCTGACCGATTTGCTGACCATAGCATCGGGAACCGCCTCAGCCTTCGCAAAATATTATATAACGCCATTGTGCATCTTGTCATTCGGGTCTATGCTGGTCGGCACATTCATCAGCAAGATGCTCGCACGGCGCAAGAGTGAGCAAACCTCAACTTCCGAATCGGCGTGAGGCTCGCTTGAGCATTGCCGAGCGCAATAAATTTGGCATATAGGTGTAATTTTATTATTCAGCTTTCCATGTTCCATCAAGCCACTGACGTTGAGTTTTCCAACGCTCTGCGAGTGGTGCGAGGACATCTACGGCGACTATCCCGCTGAACCGCAGGTCAATCCAAAGGGAGCCGCAGAGAGAGCCTACCATCCCGGTCGTGGCGGTGGGTGGAACCGTGGCGGCAAGTTCTGTCCGGTTTACGACCGTGGCAACTACCGCCCCGAATATGCCAGTAATGCAGTGGGCTTACGGTTGGTTTTGGAAAAATAAATGTAAATTCCAATTTAGCGAATAGAAAAGCGTGGCCACCGGCTTCGCTTTTTTAGTGATTTCGTCCGAAATTTAATTGGGGCATTGCTCAAAATGCCCGTGAACGTTTCTCCGATGTTCTCTTCGTAGAACTCTTTCAGATTCAGCACCGTGGCAAAACAATATTATGGTCTTTTTGTCCCCAAATCGCAACGTAAATTAATTGCACTTTAAAAGACGCAAGCACCCCAAAGGGGGGGGCGCAACCGGGTCACAGCGATGACGCGAAGTAAGTTCCCCGTCGGGGCACATTCTTTCTACCACAATATCACCAAGCGTCGCACATCTTCGACGTGCTCGCATGGTGAAAGCGATTACGCAAGGTAAGTGCCTCTTCGAGGCACTTCATCAATATCCATAAATGTGGCAGATGGGTCGCCCGTAGGGCGACGATATATGCACGTGAAAACCCCGCTTGTCGCGCTGTCGCACTCCAAACGGGGTTACACAGGTTCCTCTACCTTCAGTCGAGATGAGGGTTTCGCCCACTGCGCCGCCACAGTAATTTACGTCAATTACGAGAATTTAATCTTTTCACGTTCGGAAGAGCCTCATCAAGTTTAGTTCTTATCTCACAATCAGTTTTTTGCCGTCCTCGATGACGATGCCGCGGTAGTCCCGCCCGATGGGCTGCCCCATGAGGTTGTAACGCCGGCCGCTCTTGGCGGTGGCTGCGTTGATTTCCTCAATGCTCGTTTGTGTGTCATCAGGCAAGAAAACTTTGAGCATAGGTGCGCCGGTGGCCTCGTCCTGCACCCAAACTTCCTCGTCACGACCTGCTTGCAGAGCCGTGGCAATCGTGCCATCGGCAAGCTGCTCGTCGGTGCACTGCATCTCATCGGGGATAGTACCGGGAAATTGCTTAACATAGCAGTTGGTGTATGTGCCTCTAAATCCATTACCGGAACCATTATAACTGAAAGTTCCTGTTGATAAACAGTTTGTAAGAGTTGCACTGCCACTGTCAATATAACCAATAAAGCAACCGTTGTAGGAACCGGCACCATTGACAGTTCCAGAGAACATACAGTCGATAAGTGTGAGATTTCCCGACTTCATACATCCCACAAGACCTGATGCTTCAACCCAACCTGTGCGAGTTCCCACAATATTCACATCGACCCACACATTTTCCAAACGAGATGTACCCCAGGAATCAGAAACAATACTTGTCGGGTGAAATCCGGCAGAACTTAAAGACCCTGTCACATGAAGATTCTGGATTGTCGCACCATTGATTTTTGCAAAAGGAGCACCAACCGAACTGCTGCCGATATTCGTGTATGCAATGGTTAGTGTGTGTCCTTGTCCATCGAAAACTCCACGAAAGGCAGGAGAATTTCCGCTCTCACTGTTACTCCCAATCATGGTTTGGTCATCGCCGAGGTCGATGTCGGCCGTCATCATGGCATTAGCATATTGATTGCTATTGTATACGATAGCCGCAAACTCGTCCCAGTCGGCTGCCGAGCCGATGAGGTAATAGCCCTCGCTGTCCTGCTCAATCGCCCAAGCCGAGAGGCCGGCGAGCAGAGCCATCAAGAAAAGTAATGATTTTTTCATAAATTGTTGGTTTTGAAAGTGAATAAATAAGGGTTATGCATAGCAAAGCGGCACGCGCCGGACGGTGCCGGCGTGTGCCGTATGATATGAGGTGGCGAGCGAGCCGCCACCGATTTTGTCAATTAAATCACGAGCAAAGCTCTTGTAATTCGGGGGGGGTAATAATGCGCTGTCAATCAATGACTTATCATTAAGCCGCAAGCCATTTATAGATTCAGTATGTTGACAACAGTGCATCATTCGTTATCTTGCAGACTTTCTAAATCAAAATACAGTAACCTTGTCGGTGAGTCTTCATCTTCTTTAGTCAAGGGCATAAATCCCATCTTGTAATAGAATGGCACTGCATCGGCATACGCATCAACGGTGATAAAACGGCATCCCGCCTTGTTGTCGTTCTTGTACGAGCCAACTATCATGTTGACAAGCATGGCACCTATACCCTCACCACGGCAACTGACGCTGGTAGCCAAACGGCAGATCTTCAATGCGGGATAACTTTTGAACAATTTGCCTTGTGCAAAGAGTTGCTTTCGAAAACGATTGTAGGCCGAGTTGCTAGGAAAGTCAGTGAGTGATATACGGTCATGGGCAAGACTGAAATAGCCGTAAATCTCGCCGCTTACCTTATCCTCAAGCACATAGCTGGTGGCAAGGCGAACTTTAAAGTACAATGGAGCATCTGTGAGGATGAAGTCGTTAAGGTCTTCATCTCCACAATCAAAGTGGGAAACAGTATCAGTTTCTCCAAGACGGCGTAACTGTATAGCGTCTTTGTCTATCATTTAGAAAGAGCAATTCACACAACGATTACGCATGAACTCATAGTCCTGACGGATACGAGCACTTCTCTCTTTGGTAACAGGCTTGGGCTTCTGCATTCGCATTTCGAACTTCTTAGCCTCCTCACCGTAGAGAATAGGTGTTTCTTTAATCGGTCTTGCCATAATTTTATCCTCCGTTAAGTATATACTGCCTTGCAAAGGTAAATATTCTTTTTGGGATAGTTGCAATAATTGAGCTAAATTCGAAAGAAAAATGCGATTTTTGCCGAATGTGGTAGGAGTTTGAGCCGTGGAAGCTCTAACCTCTCAACTCTAAACTTCGCACGCAGTGCCTGAACTCGTCGATGTCGCCCGAGAACGAATGTTCGAGGTACACGACTTTGACGGTTGCGAGCGACTGCTGCGTGCCGTTGTGGACTGCAAGCAACTCAAACTCATCGAGCGTGAGGTTGCGCTCACGCATATAAAGCTCCACGACTGAGCGCAGGTCGTGGACGGTGATGCTCCGGCTATAAGGGAAATGCACCGCGCTGAAGATAGCCATATCGGGACAGCGCAGGATAACCTCCGCCTCGTTGTCATCGCTTGTGGTGAGAACGAGGTCGGGAATAGCCGAGGAAAACAATAGATTTCCGAGGGTCGTATTAAGAGTAACTGCCATATCTTAATGCGCCTTTGGCGCGGATTAGTGATTAGCGATGAGCGATTAGTGAATTGTTGTCACAAAATTACTTTGCCGCCACCGGTGGCGGCAAAAGGACAACAATTTTCGGGTCGTTTATGTCTGCATCAAAATAAATCCTTATCTTTGCACTTTCTAATAGCATAATTAATGAGTGACTACGACGATGCGATGAACGATTATGACTGGTATCAGAATACCGGTGAAAATCGTGAATACTTTGAGGACGACTATACGAATTATAGTTGTCCGCAACAACAGTTGTATCATAGGCGTGACAACACCAATAAGTTTGATGAAACAGATGTCGACTGCTTAATCTTATTTATAGCGATAGTAGTTATAATAGGCATTATCATCGGTCTCATAATATGGTTACTCTAAGTTGGCTCACAGAAAACGTGGCAATTTTTGCAGTAAGTTTCCTCGCGTTCTTGGGCGGTCGTGCCAGTTTCACATTCTAATTACTTGCTCTCGCTCTTTGCGCGCTTGCGTGCGGCTTTCTTCTTGGGTGCGCTCGGTGCGGTGATGTCATCGGAAAAATCGTGCAAACCGAATGCAATCAAACTTGTTTGAATTGCTGAGGTGCAGCCAATCATAGTGAGCGGTAACGCCCACTATACCGATGCAAAGTAGAACTGCCATCGGCAGTTTCTAACAAAAAAGCCCCGGATCGCGTCAAGCGTTCCGATGCCATTATAAAATTTCCACGTCGATAGGATTTATGCTAAGAGTTCTTTTTCGATAAATGAGCGTATGAATTTACGTTGCTCGCCAGTCTCCGGCGTTTCGCGGTATTTTGATTTAGGACACATTGCAAACGCAGATTGCAGCCGTTGCATAGCGAGGTCATAGAGCTGACTTGCTGACGATGCCTTGTCGCGCATTAGGAACGCATACAAGCAAGCGACTATTGTTCCCGTGCGCCCAACGCCACCCCAACAATGGATGTAAGTGCGTCCACCATTGCGAGATGCTTGAAGTATGTGGTACATCAAGTGGTGAACAAGTGTAGTTCCCTGTGGTATAGAAACGTCGCGGATTGGGAAACGATAATGCGATTGGTCGGCATTGAGATATTGAGCATACGGTGATAATTCCCCATCTTCGGTAAGGTCAACAAAATGTGTAATCTTACCCGCGAATCGGGCAAGTTTGGCGCGGCAGGAAGTTTCATCTTTATCTCCGGGATATTCACCTGCGTAAATGTTCAGTTCGGCATCAACGAGAAAGGAGTTCTCGATAGGGAGCGTGAACGCGAACTTGTTGAGGAAACGTCTGAACTGCTCAGCGAGGAAGTCGTGCGACGCGCTGAGCCTGTGGTCGTCGTCAACGAGGTGCAAGGTTGTGCCTCGGTGATTGGCGGCAAACCGCACACTATTCTCATACGGCACAATATCGTCGCCGAAGCCGTGAGTGATTTCAACACGAGCGGTCTTGGGCGAATAGGATTGTACGGTGTATTCTTCAGCAGGCATCCACAAGGCAGGTGCCATGAGAAACAGCCCGGCAACCGACAACTCGTTTGCCGTTGCCATTGATACATAGCCGCCCATGCTCGACCCGACAAGCACGATGTCATCGGTTGGCACTTGCAGGTTGGCGATAATGTCACGCAGTAGGGCGACGCGCTCATCGGCGTTGGCACACTCTCGGTAATCAACCGAGGTCGTGCCTAACCCCAATTGTTCGGCAACCTCGATGAGCCGACGGATTTTTCGCCCGAACGGCCCGCTCTCCTTGCCGTGTGAAAATATAACGTGAGTTGCTCTCATGAGGGGATTTTGTGCTTCATAATCTTTGCAAAATCAGCAAAATTTACTAATGAGATAATGCTCCACCCGCTTATTTTACTTCAACTGAAAAAACGGAGCAGACTGTTACAGCAAAACGGTGGAAGCTGTTACAGTTTTGATGGCGCAAAATTAAACATTCTTCCTAAGACCGACAAAATTTTAGTGAGAGCCACTTGCGGCGTTTCCGATTGTTGATATAATTCAAGCGGTTGATTTACTTGGGCAAAGGTAAACCAACCGCTTGATGCCTTAAAAGACGTTGAGGTTGATTATACGAGTCTATAGATGAATTATGGGGTAACTTCCAAAGAAATTCTTTCACCTTGTCCTATCATGATACGATCTTCTATAAAAGAATCATATTCTGTTTTGTTGCCCTTCTGAAAGGTACAACTAATGCCGTTTTGCGCACGAAACCGCAACATGGGTTTTCCTACAGGACAGTTATATGTAACATATACACTTTGAAAACCATTACCCAAATCGCGACCGACTGCTTTAACGCATTCTGCAGTATGCACATGTGATTCAATTGTTGACTTTGCTGCAGAAATATGGTTATAATCAGTCCTCACAAAGGAATGATAGTGATTCGTACATCTATTACACTTATAAGTGAAAGTGTAAGTGTATGTCCCCGAGATGTGCTTCATAGTCCTCGTTTCACAAGAAAGGAAACCTCCACATATACCACATTTGTAGATGTGCTTGTCAAAATTAATCTCACACCCACATTGCCAATCCTTCTCCACAATGGTATCAAGGGCAGCAACATAAATCGCAGTCAGCATCAAGACTGTCAAAAAAATGAAAATTCTCTTCATAAACTTATTGAATTTTAGTATAACGATATAAATTGTCTTCATTGTCTTGTACGTAAATGTCCTCACCATCACACCATAGACGCTTTGCGCCACTATTGGAGAATGTGAATACAAGCTCTTGCGATTGCAAAAGTTTTACATCAATGTCGGTTGCAACGAGCAACCCATCCGGGCACATACAAAGGTCATTGATCATCAAGATTCCACTGCTGTATAACAGTTTGGGTTCCGCTGTAATGTCGACTATTTTATTCCCCTGTAAAGCTAGTATTACATTTGAGTTTGCCACGATTTTATCAAGGGGTTGATTGAGACGAAGCAGTTCGTCGTAAGTTTTGCTGTTGACATTGAGCCTATTGACAATTGAAAGGTCATAGTTTTCCATATACAAAATTATGTAATCTTCGCTTTGGGCAGTAATCTTGAAATCACTTGTTCCCACACGACAAAACTCAGTATTGCTATTATTCTCAATTTCAATGATATTCACACCTTGTTTACCGAAAGTACGGGAACCGCACACCACTATATCCTCCACCGATGTATGTGATGACCACTCAACAATATCAAGGTTGGGACTGTCAAGAAGAACCACGCTATCGCCAATCAATACCACACTTCCCATGCAAGGCAGGGTGGTGATATCGAGTGCACTAATGTCAAAATCTTTTTTGCTGAACAACAGTAGCTTTTCATATTCGTTCTCAACGCTTCGTGTTGTGCCAACTATCTCAATGAAAGCATTGTCTCTCAAGGCACTGTCCCATTTATCTATATTATTTTGACTATAACCGTAGTCACCGAAGAAGTCTAACTCTCCTCCATTAGAAAGACTCTCTCCAACTTTATTCTCAAGCTGCGTATCTCTTTCAACAACTACTACCTCAATGATTATTCCTGACTTCTGTTGTTTCAGCAGGTTTGCCATGTCACTGCCGTTCATGATATTCAACTTATCTTGTTTATGTGCTTGAGGAATGCTCGCCATATCCATTGCGCGGACATCCTCCCGGAGGTGTCGTATGCCCTCGGTTGCCATCCACCGGTCGCGCGCGGCATTTGCTGCATGAAAACTACCCATGAGGTTGTAGTACTCTCGCCGCCCCCGCTCACGGTCTGCCCGATTCTCAGCCTCAATCCTCGCACGTTTCTCTGCTCGTCGTCTTTCGTATTCTGCTTGAATCTCTGCCGCTCGCTCCGCACTTCGGCGAACAGTATTCCCTATTTGTGCACTTCTTAATTTTCGAGAGCGTTCAAAGATATCACCACTGCTTGAACGTGATGAAGGTTGTCTCACCGTAGTATAGTCATCTGTTTCAACAATCACCCCGCCTTGACGTTGTGGTGTATAATCCGGGATTGGGAGAATGTCGAAGTAGCGGAATTTGCTCGGGTCATTCATTGACCAAGCGCTTCTCATCTGGTCCAAGAGACCGCCACTTCTCTTATTGAGCTCATCGCGTTCGGCAATCTCTTCTTCAGTGAAATCTTGCAACAAACCCTTGTCTTGGGTAAAGGCAGTGAATGCTACTGTTAAAAGAAACGTAATAAATAATATACGCATTCTTATATATTTCATTTTTTTAGTTTTTTAAATGATGTGTCAAATGTTAACCGAATTGGGATTTTTATAATTTCTTTTTTTCTCAATACTTCGCATAATAACCAATCGCCAACAACCATGTTGCTCAAAATATCTTGAAAATGTTCAGCTGAATAAACCCCACTACCATTGACAGATAATATGACATCGTTTTTCTTTAAGCCATAAAATGAAGCGGCACCAAATCTTTCTATTTTTTTTATCAAAACACCGCCTGATGTTTTCTGTTTTTGCTTATTATGAATTTTATCCGGCACATCTATAAAATTTACACCCAAGTACGGTTTTTTATACTTGAGCAGATTGCTTGTTTCACCTCGTGAATTAAGAACCGAATCGGCATAAAGTGTTAATAGTTTAAATTGATTGCGACTCCATATATATGGTCCCCAACCTAAGTTATTGAACTTTCTACAAAGCTCGTATTGGGGAGTGGACATATATTCCTTTTCTGTCATACCACATTGGGGATGTATGTATAAACATTTGGAAACACCATGTTTAAAATCAAAAAATGTAAAATTACCTTCAGGGATCCATTTTACAAAATCAAAATCATCACTTTCAAGTTCAATATAATCCACACTACCTCCAGCACTAACATCATAAAATCGGTAGCGGAATTTACCACTTAAATGAAGGTCATTCTCAATCTTAAATTTTCCTTCTAGCAGGAACATACGTTTATGGGGTTCAGTAAAAGCACTTACTAACGCATTTGACACCATGTCAATGCCTAAGGCTGCGAAACCTCCAAGCAATGATTGCCCCCAGTTATATTCATTTCTTTGAGAATAATGAGCATTAATCTCTGCCGCTATTTGACCTGTACTATTTCTTATTGAGGATGCTAATGCAAAATTTCCTTTGAAAAGTCGTTCAGAACTCCACAACACATACAAGGAGTCGCCTTCTGTAGGAACGCAAACAATTGAGTGTAAATCATTTATATCTGATGTGATACTTAATCCTTTTTGATTAACTCGAATATCGTCAACCACTTGGGATGTTCGTTGTAAAGTTAATGAAAGTGTATCAGCCCAAGAATCGTAGGAAACACTCATAAACACATCTAAAAATCTGTCATCATTTGTCCCAACGCAATTTACAGTACTGCCTTTCTTATCTACTATAGTCCATGAGAGTCCATCGGCGACCCAAATTCCTTCTATCGCTTTATACGGCGTTTGATAACTATATACATTCTTTAGGTTCTCTTCCAAAAGGGAAATATAGTTTTGCGTCCAGGGTGTTGATGGTAGTTCTTCAAGTTCAGATATAACAACTTTAAGATTTGTGCTATCTAATTGTTCCGTATAGATTGTTCCTTCTACATACAACATTGCTGGGAGCTCCTCATCATCGTTCGAAACAATGGATTTATAGACATTGATCCAATTGATGGCAAGTGCTTTTTGTTCTTTCTCAAGCAAATCGTTAATAGAACAACTACAAAATGTCCTCATGTTTTGTTGCCCTTCCTCGTTCAATTCACGATAGTAGTTCTTCACCGCAAGCAGGTCAACTTCGTTGCTATTATCTATTTTATGAGTGAAATTGTTAATTATGGCTGCCGCAATACTTTCATCGAATGGCATACCCATATTTTGGGGTGGGCTATCGGTTGAGGCTGCCACTATAGTTTTATTGCGAGTTCGTTTCTTGCCCTGTTGCGCATAGGAATCAAATGGTACCACGCAAACAGAAAAAAATAACATTATGCTCAACAAGGTGGAGAACCATAGTGTCATGTTCTTTAATGATAACATAGTTAGTTTAGCGTGAATATGCTCTTCCCTCAGTCCAATAGGTAGGCGGTAAATACAAACAAAAGCGTGGACTGCTTATGCCACGCTTTGTAGTCTGACGGTCGTGAGAATTACCTTAAACGCAAAAGGGGAATACAAGTGCAGTCCACGCCTATAGCGCGGAAACCGCTGTGCCATCCCTTGCGTTTGATTTGAAAATTTCTCACGTTTTCAGACCACAAGAATAAGCATAACGCTTCTTTATTATTTTAATACGTCGCGGATTGTTACCAATCCGTTTGCAAATATAGTAATTTCCCGGAACATAGCAACTATGTCCGTGAAAAATACTGAAATTTCAGCCTGCAATTTGACCTATACGCCTGGTTTTACAGAGAGATATTATAGAGGTTTACAGATAGTGAATAGACGTGAATAGACGTGATGATGTTGTGGTGATGGTGTTCCTCTCAAAGGAATGATTTACATTGGCTCACCTCGATGAGAGGGGGGCGACGAGTCGGATAATCACTTGACCGAAAAAGAGTTTCCGTTCCAAACGAGCGTCACATTCGGCTTGTTCTCACCATGTGGTTTGAGTACAATATTCTTACCTTTTCGAGGCAACTCGATATTGTAGTCAGACAATTTTATTGCACGACCGGAAAGCGACTTGAGTGTACGCGGTTGCCACATCACCTCGTCCGGGTCAATGCGATAAAACTGCATGCCGGTTATGTTTACCACACGACCGTCCTCGTCCACTGTCGGGAAACCGATGTTATCGTCGCCACTGTACTCCACTCCCGTAAAAGCGACAGCAATCAACGTTCCGCCGTCACTACAACGCCAGTGGCACATTTGCACTCGAGGCATCAACTCGGTGAGCAAGTATGCGCTTATATACCCGTTGGCTTTATCTACCACGACTTCAGCCAACAGTCCGTCGGTGTCCATACCCAACATATCAGCAATTATCAAATTGCACGGCTCGTTGGGATAGGCTTGAACAAAACTCAAGAAATACTCGCGCACATCGGTGTACTCGCTGCGCGTAATCGTGAATAGGTTACGACTACCCCACTGCTGCTCAATCTGCGAGAACGACAACGAGTTATCGGCAATTTCAAAATCTTGGGCAAGAGTTGTCAAAGCCAAGACAACAACAAGCGACAAAAGAAATCTTTTCATTGTCAAAACCTATTATCGACGATAAGTTCGGAGTTCAAATGAGCGCACTGTATATAACTGATCACCGTTCGAGAAACTGATGGCGAATTGTGCAGTGCCGTTCTTCAATTTGCGTGTCGCAACCAGTTCGGCAGTATAGCGCACTGCTTGTCCCGGAGCCAATTCGCTGACAATTGCGGTCGGCGACAAGTAAATCTCTTTTGTGCCCGAGACGGTAATGACAGGAGCGAGGTCATAGACATAGTCGCGTCCCGCGTTACGAATGGTAAAAGCCAACTTGGCATGTTCGCCGGCGTCAATGGCACGATTGTCATTAGCGTCGACCATGCGAATGTCCTCAATTTCGATTGAGGAATAGGGGCTATAGGCGTAGTCGCGATAGTCCTCGTAGGAATAGCCGTTGTAGTAGTCGCTGGTTCTTGACCGGTCGGACTTGGGGGCTGTTGCCGCGGCACCTATAATACCGCCAATCACCATACCGGCCAAAGCACCCTTATCGTGACCGCGGTGACCGCCGCTTATGCCACCAATGGCAGAACCGAACAACCCGCCGATAGTGGCACCGGTTGTAGCACCGTAAAACTGCTCGGACGTGGAGCAACTTGTTGTCAACAACAGCAGCGAAGCGAGTGACGTGATAAAAAACTTTTTCATTGTCCCAAAAAAGATATTGTTCAATAATAGTATAGTTACTTCGAAATCATTAAGCACAACAAATCACCTCAAATCAACAATGGGAGTACCTTCAGGCACAAGGTTCTTGTTGAAGACAAACGAGGAGTCGGGCAACGTCTGTCCCGTTTTGACATCGGTTACCGTCAATGTCGCTTGAGTGCCGTCGCGCATCAACACATCAGCACGCACCGGCAGCGAAGACTTGCCGTCAACTGTCAAGACAACAAATCGAATTTGCGAACGCTGTTTAGGCGCGAGTGTCATTGAGTAGCACCCCGTTTGGCGCGGAGCGGTTTTAGTAGCCACACAAGATGCCTTGAAGGCTCGCAGGGTTGCGAGAGGGTTAGTCATCTGCAATTCGGCTTCGGTAGGCTCGGTAATATTCACCTCGCCCGTTGCTGTCGAGAACGTCCATTGTGTGTTGCCATCGTACCACGACTTAATATCTCTTGACATCATGGCGAACCGCGTGCCTTTCATGGCGATACGTCCCGATAGTGCCTGTTGACCGTCGTTGACGGTATAGTTGGCGGTAATGCCACCGGCGCGATCCACGGCAGCAATGGCACTATCGAGAATAGCACCCGGTGTTTGAGCATAGGTCACGATACTTGACAATGCCCACAATATCAATATCGTAATGCGCTTAATCATATTATTTAGACAAATCAAAGCCGAAAAAGTTTATTCTTGTAGTTGACAGTTCACTGTTCGAGGTAGGTCAAATAGGTGTCGTAGTCCATGTTTTGTCCTCCCATGGAAATCAAATGCGCATTAGGTTCCTGACAGTCGATTATCGTATCACCCAACGCTTCGAGTCGCCGGGCGAGGGTGATGAGTGCCAACTTGCTTGTATTGGGTTCCAAAGAGAACATACTCTCGCCCATGAAACAACGTCCGGTGTAACCTCCGTACAGTCCGCCCGCCAGTTGTCCCGTCTCGTTGTTCCACACCTCAACGCTGTGAACTATGCCGCGACGAAAAAGGTGAGTGTAAACAGTGATGACGCGTTCACCGAGCCAAGCCCCCTTGCATTTAATGCGGTCATTCACGAAAGCGCAACCACGAATGACATCATCGAAATCGGTGTCAAAGGTCACACGATAAGTGCCCCTGTTCATCAAGTTGCGCATTGAATGGGAAACATGAATTTTGCTTGGCACTATCACGAAACGTGTCATCGGGCAATACCAAACGGGCATCGCGTAGTCGAAATCGAACCATGGGAAGATGCCTTGTTTATAAGCGGCAATAATGCGTGGCACTCTCAAATCACCTCCGTAGGCGAATGCGCCATAAGGGTCATTGTTGTGAGGATCGGGGAAGGTGAAATTAAGTTCATTTTCCACGCTCAGTCGGGTCAGGTGATCTATCCTCATGGCGTAACAAGTTTGAAATCGTCCCCGTCAACATCAGCCGTAATATCGCCACCATGGTTGAGCGAACCGAACAAAATCTCGCGCATCAGCAGAGTCTTGATTTTATTGGTAATCACGCGATCCATCTCGCGTGCACCGTACTTGACAGTGAAGCCCTGTGACAACAACTGCTCACGAGCAGCCGGAGTCAATGTCAAGCGGACATCACGTGCAGCCAATTTCACATCCAATTCGCGCAATTTCTTGTCGAGAATCATGCTCGCCATCGTCTTGTCCATGTCGTTAAAGACGACCACGCCCGACAAACGGTTGATAAACTCGGGCTTGAACGTGCGCTTGACGGCAGCGAGCATTGCCTTGCCGCTCGTCACGGTGCTTGCGAAGCCCACCGAGGCTTGAGAAGCGAACTGTGCGCCGGCGTTACTTGTCATCACGAGTATGACATTACGGAAATAAGCCTTTTGCCCTTTATTGTCGGTGAGCACGCCGTAATCCATCACCTGCAACAAGATGTTGAACACGTCGGGGTGAGCCTTCTCAATCTCATCGAGCAGCAGCACACAGTCGGGCGAGCGGCGCACGGCATCGGTCAGCAAGCCACCGTCCTCATAGCCCACATAACCCGCCGGCGAGCCGATGAGTTTTGCCACAGTGTGTTTCTCCACATATTCGCTCATGTCGAAACGCACCAATTTAACGCCCATCTCGGCAGCGAGCACACGGCACAACTCGGTCTTGCCTACTCCGGTGGGGCCTACAAACAACAGGCTGGCGAGAGGTTTGTTTTCATCAAGCAACCCGGCACGCGACATTTGTACCGCACCCACCACTTGACGAACAGCCTCGTCCTGACCGTAGAGTTGCGACATGATGCGCTCGGTGAGAGACTCGAGATGATTGTCGGCATCATTGTCTACACCGACTGCCGCCTCATCAATGCCGGCAATGTGCGCAACGACACGTTTCACCAGAGCGACACTCACCACATTAGATGAGTCGGGGGCGGGGTGCACCTCAAGCCAGGCACCGGCCTCGTCGATGATGTCGATTGCCTTATCGGGCAAATAACGGTTGGGAATGTGACGAATGGCAGCATCGACAGCCAGTTCAATAGCCTCGGGCTCGTAAGTCACACCGTGAAATTGCTCGTATCGCGGGGTAAGTTGGCGGAGTATGTTCAGCGCGTCATCGCGCGAGGGTTCGTTGATGTCAATGGTCTGGAAACGGCGTACAATACCCTTGTTGCGCATGATGTGCCTGTTATACTCATCGTGGGTGGTGGCTCCGATAAAACGAATAGTCCCTTTCTCAAGATAAGGTTTGAGAATATTACCGGCGTCCATTGAACTCTCGGACGTCTGTCCGGCACCCATGATTTGATGCATCTCGTCGATATACACGATTGCATTACCTTGTGCCGACATCGCGTCCATGACAGCCTTGAGGCGTTCTTCGAACTGACCGCGATACTGCGTACCGGCAATCAAGGCGGTCATTGACAAGGCATATATTTTACAATCGCGCAGACGTTCCGGCACCTTGCCGTCAACGATAAGACGTGCCAAACCGTAGATCAGCGTTGTCTTTCCCACCCCGGGGTCACCGATGTGCAGGGGATTATTCTTATCCTTGCGACACAGCACTTCGACAGTGCGTTCCAACTCTGCCTCCCGACCTATTAACGGATTGTGATTTTCCAACTCGTCGGTAATCGATGTTACATAATTTTGCCATACAACTTCTTCATCGCTACCGAAATACGATCCGGCGTCACTCGACAACGGATTGGACGAGAAACCATCATCATCGTCGTCATCATCGTCATCATCATCGTCGTCGTCATCATCGTCGTCGTCGTCATCGTCAGCGTCGTCGTCGTCATCGTCATCGTTGTCGGACTTTTCGGGATCGAACTGACCGGCGTAAAATGCCGCGTAATTCTCTTGTAATGCAGTTAAAAAACCGGGCACATTCTCCCTGAGGGCAGACTTTAACATATAGGCAGCCATCGACTCCTTCAATTTCATTAATTGCTTGACTATCACGGGAACATCAACACGAGTCCCGGCAGGAGTTTCGGCCAACGCTTGCGACAGTATTTCCTGCATCTGCGCGCTCAACTCGGGCTGATACTCATCTTTGCCCGGGCGTTTTTCGGAGATACGTTCCATCGCGACCGTCAACATGGAACCGATGTGAATATCGGCAAATAAATTGTCGGACGTTCTATCAAGCGCATTGTTAAACTGGTTCTGCGTCAAGAGAGCACGCAACAAGTGCTCGGGCGTGAGATATTCATGCCGCTCCTCGACAGCAATATATGTTGCAACGCTAAGTGCAGCGTTAAGGCACAAAGACATTTCCATACATCAAACAGACATTATTTCTTTGTCAAAATATAATTTCAAAATTTGCCGATAAACAATTCGGTGTCAAACATGACACCCACGTTCAATGCTATAAGAAACTCTCCCTCATGTGACACGACAAGAAAGCAATCAACATGAAAGAGCAGTGAATTCAATCTTCATCGGGCATCACACGCAGTTGCAGGGGGAAACCGTTGATTCTCGCCATTGAAACAGCCTTTTGCTTCAGCGTAATGGCTATATCGTAGGAGTAGACCCCCACAACGCCCTGACCGGTAGTGTGAATGTGTAACGTCAAGGCTTCGGCTTCCTGCCGGTCTTTGCGAAACACTTGTTCAAGCACCGCAATGACAAAATCCACTGTTGTCACGTCGTCATTGAGCATGATCACGCGGTAACGACGCGGAGGTTCAAGGGGTAGTTGGGGTTTATCCTTCACCCCCACCCCACTCTGTCGGTGTTGATTATCTTGAGCCATAATAAATTATTAGTAGAGAAAGCAAGATTAATTAACGGTAAAAATATTGAACTTTAACAAGCGCGATTACTCGCGTTTACAATCCACGTTCATTTGAGGAACAGTGCCGTCACGAGTGTCAAATATTCGGGCAAGACATTAGTGCTTGACCACTTGAGCGGCGTGTGCAAAATGTCGCGAGCGATAGCATCGACATTGAAGCCCACACTCTCGAGCGAATTGCGCAACCTGTCGCTGTGGCGGCACGGAACGCCCGTTGAACGACCGCACGGCACGTCGCCACACAAGCGGCATCGGCTTGTAAACACGCGACTGCCGGCATTGTCGCGCTCGAGTTTATAGAGTCGCGGTAACAAGGTCAGCCAAGCCTCGTCGAGGGCTTCGCGAATAATCGTGGAACACTCGTCGGGTGACGAACATTCACGCTTTATATCGTCAGCAAAATCGATGCGCGTCGCAAACAAGCGCGCCGTAGAGAATTCCGCCAACAAAACATTCACGTCGAAATCAAACGGAGGACAACCCCACACCGTGCCATAAGACGGGCACTCACGACACAGAGCCATGAAACGTTCTGCATCATGATAGCCGTCAAGCAGGGTTTTGACTTCAACCTCGGCTTCTATATCACTGATATTCAATCGCATAACAATCACTTGGAATTAGGCGATGTCATCTGCCTGATATACACGTCGCGTTGTGGGAACGGAATTTCGATACCGTTGGTCAGCAAGGTGTTATAGATGGTTTCTTTGACCTTACACACAAAGGCTATCTTCTCCTCAACAAGTACCCAAAACGCCACAATCAAGTCCACCGAATTATCACCGAAGTCACCGAAGAGGACTTTAAAGCCCTGCTTCTTTTGAATTATGGGGCGACCTGCCGTGGTGGTGAGTTCGGCAAACTTACCCAACTCATTCACGAGCAGAGTGCGCACCTCGTCCACATTAGTACCGTAAGCCACCCCGATAGGGAGTTTCACGTACTCGTAACTGTGATTTTTGGTCATATTCTTGAAGTTCTTGTTAAATAACGAGGTGTTCAAGAATGCAATAATGCTCCCGTCGAGCGTAACAATCTGCGTACTTTGATAACCTATACTCTCGACCTTGCCCAAGATGCCGTCACACTCGATATAGTCACCCACTCTCACACGACCCGACATTAACGACAAGCCGTAAATGAAGTTCTCCAATATATCCTTCATGGCAAATCCGAGACCGGTTGCCAAGCCGGCAGAGATGAGCGAGATGCCCCCTTTAGGCACTTTGAACAACACCAAGGCAAAGATAAAAAAGATGCCCCACACCAAGATAGAGATAATGTTGTTGGCAAGCGTGATGTTAGGACGATAGTTAGGTTCGGTCTTGGCTTGCTGCCCCGATTTATACTTGCGATAGAGCGAGTGAATAAGATAATTGATGTAGTAGAACACGAAGAATGACGCGCTCACCAACACAATCTTGTAAAGAGAAAGTTGCAAGATGCCGTCCCGGTCGATAAAATTGTAGAAGAATGCCTTATACAAGATTTGGCGCATATCGAACATATTGGCAGCAAACAAGATACTGACAAGCAACGATATAACCGCCATTACCGGCAAGACAACCTTGACAAAGCAATCGTAAATCCACGTTTCGGCTATATAATCGCCCTTGCTTGCCTGTTCGCTCACTCGCGTCATCACGGCATTGACGCTCGGACGTTTCTTCCCCTTGACTTTATTGAGTTCGTCTTTGACGATACCGCGCAACAAGAAGCGGCGCTCATACATCCGCGCCAAA
The DNA here is from genome assembly GCA_937901905.1 of uncultured Porphyromonadaceae bacterium. Lineage (GTDB taxonomy): Bacteria > Bacteroidota > Bacteroidia > Bacteroidales > Muribaculaceae > Sodaliphilus. The sequence goes on from CALDIF010000072.1 coordinate 21,149, forward strand.
TCATACAGGCAGATAATTGTTTGGATACAAGCAAGTTGGAACGACCACCAAACGAGTATTTCAACAGCGACAAGTGTATAACCTATCCAAGAGAGCACTGTCGACACAAACATCGCCAACAACGACAACAGCGACAGTGCCACATCGGTAGCGGGCAATTTGGCGCGACGTTTGCGAATCACCACGAATTGCCACAAGGTTGACAACAACATTGCGGGTGGGAAAATGAGGTTGACGGCGTTGTTCGGAATAAAGATGATGCGCATCACAATCACGACAAATGCCATTACCATGAACGGCGTGTAGACCATCACACCCGAATATATTTGCTTGGTGTCAAGCCTGATAAGCAGCGACACGAGAATCACCAACAGCAACCACGAGTAGTCAATCGTGATGCCTATAGCCATCACAATGAAGTTGTGATGCATGACTGAATTGGCAATTGAGATAAACAGCGAGAAGATAAATACGCCACACGCCAGACCTATGATACCTCGCCGGTCGCGATAAGAGGCACTCTGTCTCACCTTGCGAGGCAAGCACCACCTGAGGATAACAACACTCAACACCGATGCCACCAGGATATAGAACAAAATAAATACCGAAGTCATGAAAATCACCGGTCCGCGCCATTGACTCATAACAGGTCCCGATTCGCCACCTACGCCCTGCAACTCGCCGTACTTATCCTTCAGTTCGGTACCGACACGATTATAGTTGCGACCTATAGACGACAACAACGAGAAGTAGTTGGTGCCACCATTACGAAATATATTATTCTGTAACTTGCCGTACTGTTTGAGAGCATAATTGTTTATCGCCACCAACTTGGCATTCACCTCGTCGTAGTACTCCTTATCCTCGCTCATTTTCTCTTTCATGCTCACGTAGTTATCGCGCATTCCCATAGCGTAGAGCAAGCACTTCTCGCGTATTGCGATTTCACGTTCGTTGAGCACATACAGTGCCTTGTCATCGTCCACGTTAGGGTTCGGCTTGGGCTCGGCGGGTAACGCAGGCAGTACCGTAGTGTCCTGTATGAACACACTCTCATCGGCAAAGTCGGTGTAAACGCTGTCAGCCACAGCCTGCTGAGCGAGCATGATACTGTCGGCAACCTCCTCGATTTTACTGCTTTCCTCAGTACCTATAGCCGGCGAAATATGCTTGAGAACATATATCAGACTGTCGTAACGCTCAATCTCGGCATCAAGATAACCCATAATTTTGTCAAAGGGCATGTGGGTGATTGTCGAGTTGTTATACAAGTCGGTCGCTTGTTGACAGGCGTAAGCCATGTCAAAGGTGAATTGGTTGCTTTGCGAGTAAAGTATGAGTGAAATTTGGTCAATCTGCTGCATCGTGGCGACCAACTGTTCGTGCTGATGCTGAGCATTAAGTTCATGCATCTTCAGAGTTTGGGTCTGCTTCTTGTACTTGAGTTCAAGTTCGGCACACAGCACCTCAATGGTTTTGCCGAAATCCCGCTCCTTAAACACCGCGTTGGCATTAGGCACCGACAAGAGGCAGACGAGCAGTATCGTCATGCGACCGATGTAGTACTTGATTTTTTTCATATTCATGGGTTGCAACCTTAAATCGTGTATCAAAAGACCTACAAAATTAGTGCAAGCCGAGCGCAATTGCAAATTTATTTGCAAATTGCCGAGGCGAAGCCTGATTTCGACCGCAGGTCAACATAGTGCAAGCCGAGCGCAATACTACGTTCCCACGGTGACACCTGTGGCGACACCATGGGAACGTGATAACCGTACACACTGTCGATTAAAGCCTAACATGTGGCATCTCACTGCTCATACTCATCGGCGAAATAAGACTTACCGCGTTTGCGCTTGAACTCACGCAGTTGATCGGGTGTCATGGTACTGCTGGCTTGATATATATCATCTTCCCAACGTTGTTGAGCCATGCGACGAGCGGCAAACATAGAGTTCACACCTTCTTCGGTCTTATCAAACTGCATCACGTTGTCGATGTGCATCTGTGACGCCACCCGTGACACGTCATGGTCAGCACCGATGTAAGCAAACATCCAACCCTCGTTCTTGTATGCATCAATCAATGCTGTCAGAGCCTTGCCAGTGAACTCCCTTGACGCGTTCTCATAGCCGTCAGTAACGATTGTAACCGACACCATGGACAACGAGTTATCGCCCACCGCGTCGTGCACTCGTGTAATAGTATTACCCACAGCATCGTATAGTGGAGTCATACAGCAAGGACGATAATCAGCCGGTGTCAAATTGCGGACATCCTCAATTTGAGCATTATCGTAAATCACGCGTGTCTCACAACCGCAAAAAGTCACCAAAGTCACCAATTGTGTTATGTCGGGATTACTTTGACGACTTGAACGTATACCACCCAAAGTTTCGTTCACACCATCAACCGCCGGACGAGAAATAGACGACATTGAGCCACTCTTATCCAAAATAATAACATTATAAGCTTTTGTTTTCATGCATTAAAAAATGAAATGAATTGATTAATAAAAAAATAATTGTCACTGCACGAATAGCAAAAATCGTGCCAACCCGGCAACACCTCTAATCGGCAATCTTCACGAAATTCTCATTGTCTGATTTCTCTCAAAATTCACGAAAAGAATAAAGACAACAAATACAACCTAAAACAACCGATTTTAAAGTTGATACAGTTGTCAGAGTTATCTTTGATAAATATCGCCAAAGGCGATAACCGCAGTGAGAACCTCGCCATGACGGGAGCAAAGCGAACTAATGTTAGGAGTTGTCAAAAGAAAAGTCACCGAGTAGATGACAACAATTTTAGTATTATTGTAAACTTAACCGCTCTAATATTCCACTGAATTGCAATGAAATTTGGTGATTTCATTGCAATTTTGTCGTGCCACAATTATTTTATAACTTTGCATCGGTTAACATTGATACCTAAACGAGACATTTTATGAAGCATCAACAGACGCAAATCACAATAAATATCAGGCATGATAAAAATTATTGCATTTGACATGGGAGGCGTGGTGTTTGAGATAGACAAGCAACGAGCCATAAAACATTTTGCCGAGATTGGTGTCGCACAAGCCGCCGAATTACTTGACGATTTCCAACAGACAGGCATCTTCGGCGACCTTGAGTCGGGGGCAATCACCGACGAAGAATTCCGCGTCGCACTGAGCGACATCGCCGGCACCGAACTCTCGTGGGAACAATGCCGGCACGGTTGGTTGGGTTATTTCAAACAACTTCATCAATATTCACTCGATGGGCTGACCGACTTGCGCCGACGCGGTTACCGCTTGTGCTTGCTAACCAATACCAATCCGTTCATGATGAGTTGGACACGCAGTGCTGCATTTGACGGTCACGGACATGGCATACAGCATTATTTCGATGCCATATATGCCAGTTACGAGATGGGCGTGATGAAACCCGATAAAGCGATTTTCGAAATGATGCTCACCCGTGAAGCCGTGAGAGCCGACGAGGTGTTATTCATCGACGACAGCATTCACAACACGTCAGCCGCTAACGAGATAGGCATACACACCTTGCAGCCCGCCAACGGCAGCGACTGGCGACCACTGATTGATAATTTTCTCCATTCATTTCAATAACCGTAATTCAACATGAAACAACTGATATTATCGGTGATGACGCTCGCTGCACTCACAGCGACGAGTCAAGAAGAGATACGCACGTCTGCGCTCAACGGTCCCGTTATCGACTCAAACGGCAACGTCACCTTGTCAATCACCGCCCCACACGCCGACCGTGTCACCCTGCAACTTGACGGTCGACAAGACACCTTGATGACTCGGGGAAACGATGGGGCGTGGACTGTCACTACAAATGTCAAACCGGGAGTGTACCGTTACTTGATGATAGTAGACGGTGTGCCCACGCTTGACCCTAATAACGTATACACGATGCGCGATGTCAACACGGTAAAAAATCTGCTTGTCGTTGACAATGCCGCTCACACGATGGCACTTGCCGACCACGATGTGCCTCACGGCACGGTGTCAATGGTGAGTTACGACTCCCCCACTATCGGTGTCACGCGCCGCATGAGCGTATACACCCCACCGGGCTACGAGAGCAACCGCAGTCGCTATCCCGTCCTTTACCTGTTGCATGGCAGCGGTGGCGATGAAACGGCATGGTTGGAACAAGGTCGTGCAGCACAAGTGCTTGACAACATGATAGCGAGCGGCGACATCAGACCGATGATAGTGGTGATGCCCAACGGTCACACCGACACACCATCGGCATACACTCCGATGGTACAACCGCGCTTTGAACACCAACAGTGGATGGAGGGGACGTTCGAACGCTCGTTTGACGACATCGTCACCTTTGTCGACAAGACTTACCGCACCAAACCCGACTCGCGTCATCGCGCCATTGCCGGGCTGTCAATGGGCGGCTATCACTCGCTGTATATCAGTGCCAACAACCCCGACAAATTTGCCTACGTGGGATTATTCTCGGCTGCTGTCACTCCACGCAACAACGGGGGCGATGATATTTACGGTGACATCGAGACAAAACTGAAAAATCAGGCACGCAAGCGTCCGGCACTATATTGGATAGGCATAGGCAAGGACGACTTCCTCTATGAGGACAACGTGAAATTGCGCGTCCTGCTCAAGAATGCCCGAATGCGATACGCCTATCACGAGAGTGAGGGAGGGCACTCGTGGGCTAACTGGCGAGCATACCTGCAGATATTCTTACCACAGTTATTCTGAATATACTCGCCACAACGGGCAGTATTGTGACGGCTTGGGCGGTTGCCCTAAATTGATGGGGCGAGTAAACCGCACGCGTGCCGACTTGAGGACTGAGTAAAGACAATATATAATCAAGTTTCTCACGAGAAACTCGATGGTTAAGGGTTAAATGATTTAAAAATCGTACCTTTGCAACATGGAACGAAACACACTGGTAATTATAAATCCCATCGCCGGCACGCGCAGCAAGCACAATGTGTACGAGACGGTGCGAGATATATTGGGCGATGTTGATATAGTCTACACCGAGCATGCCGGTCACGGTCATGTGCTTGCTCGCGAAGCGGCGGGGCATCGCGGTGTGGTCGTTGCTGTCGGAGGCGACGGCACCGTGAATGAGGTTGCAAGCGGCTTGCTCGGCAGCACAACGGCGCTGGGCATCGTGCCTTGTGGCAGCGGCAACGGTTTGGCGCGCGACCTCGGCTTGCCCATGCGCGTGCGACGTGCGCTGCAAGTTGTTCGCGACGGTCATGTCACCACTATCGACAGTGGTGAGGTAAACGGCAAGGCATTCTTTTGCACCTGCGGGGTCGGTTTTGACGCACAAGTGAGTCACGCCTTTGCCAAGGCAGGCACTCGCGGTTTCATGACCTACGTGCGCACCACCATCGCCGAATACCTGAGTTATCGTCCGTCACATTACCGACTCACCATCGACGGCGAGACGACAGACGAGGAGGCATTCGTAATCGCCGTGTGCAACGCTGCACAGTACGGCAACAACGCGTTTATCGCTCCACACGCGAGCATGCGGGACGGCATGCTCGATGTAACCGTGTTACATCGTTTTTCACTGATGAGTGCACCCATCGTGAGTGCGCGCTTATTCATGCGCCAACTTGACCGAGACCGCCACTACAGCGTTTACCGCGGTCGCAATATCGTCATTGAGCGCGAGAGCGAGGCTCCCATGCACCTTGACGGTGAAGCGATGGTGATGCCCGGGCGACTTGAGATAACATGCCACCCGTCACTATTGAAGATAGTAAAATAATGACTTGAAAAGATAATTGTTAACACCATTATACTTGATAAAAGATGAAAAAATTACTTTTCCCATTGTTGACAGCGGTAGTACTACTCACCGCGTGCACCGACAAATCGGCACATATCACAATGACCTTGGCAGATGAGACAGATGCAACGGGCACACTGCTCAACCAAAGTGCCGACGGCGACACCGTGATGACATTTGCCGTCAACGGCAGCACAATCAACATCACCGTCCCCGACGTTACCGAGCCTTATATCGGTCGCATCAACATTCCCGGCACGGGACGTCTTGACCTTGTTGTCGAGCCGGGCAATATCAGTATCGACAGCGAGGGGATAGTGAGCGGCACTCCGCTCAACGACGAGTTCAGTGCGCTACATTCACGTTTAGCAACGCTCGAAAGTGAAGAAGACTTGGTTGCCGAATTGGATAAGGCATACCAAGCGAACAAGGACAACGTGATTGGCAAGTGGGCATTCGGCTACCGGTTGCTATACAGCAACGCCACGCTCGAGCAAGCCCAAGCGGCATTAGCCTCGGCACCCGCCGACTATGCCACCACACCGCGCATTGCAGGCTACCTTGCCGACCTCAAAGCAGCGGCGGCAACCGCTGTGGGCAGCACATTCACCGACTTTGCCATCACGCGTGGCGACACGACCGAGTACTTGAGCGACCACGTCGGTCGTGACGGCAAATTCACCTTGGTCGATTTTTGGGCAAGTTGGTGCGGTCCGTGTCGCATGGAAATGCCCAACCTGAAGGCGATACTCGCCAAATATCCCACCCGGTTGCAAATCGTGGGGGTTGCCGTGTGGGACGAGCCGAGCGAGACACTCAAAGCAATCAAAGAACTGGAACTGCCCTGGCACGTCATGATGGGCGATAAGGCACTCAAAGAGCCTACCGACAAGTACGGCATTAACGGCATACCCCACATCATGCTCATCTCGCCCGAGGGTGTTATTTTGAGTCGCGGTTTGCAAGGAGAGGAACTGGCTGCCGAGGTTGACAATCAAATCAATAACTACGGCAAATGAAAAGACGTTTACTCTCATTGCTCGTTTTGCTACTGCCTTTCATCTTGTCAGGTAAGGAAAATGCGTTGACGCGTGTTGCCACCAACCTCGGAGGGCATTTCACCTTCTCGGGCTACGGCATGGCAGGGTGGGAATATCACGATCGCAGCGACCCTTCCAACGAATTCAAGATAAACAAAATCATCTTGATGGGCGATGCACGCATCACCGATGATTGGCACGCCTTCTTGATGTACGACTGCAAGGGCGGGACACTTCACGAGTATTGGACGAGTTACCGCATCAAACCGTGGTTCAACGTCAAGTTAGGTCAATTCAAGACCCCGTTCACCATCGAGAACCCCATCTCGCCGTCACGTTTGGAAATGATAACCCAAACGAGTCTTGCGACAAACTACATGATAATCGGCTCGAGTCCCACGATGATGCCCGGCAGTGCCGGTCGCGACTTGGGCTTGACGGTTTACGGCACGGCATGGGGCGACCGCCTGGCTTACGACATCGCTGTGATGAACGGCGAGGGGCGCAACAAGGGCGATGCCAATAACACCAAGGATATTGTCGGGAGACTCACGGTAAAACCGTTTAACGGGGTCAGCGTCAGTGTGAGCGGCATTCACGGTCGCGGTCACATTGGAGATGAGTATGTCGCGGCACAACTTGACGGCGTTGACGACAAGGGAAACTTCAAGCGACAACGACTTGCCGTTGGTGTTACAGCCGATGTCGGTCGTGTAGGAGCAAGAGCCGAGTATATGTGGGCTCGCGACGGCAAGGGCGACAACAGCCGTGCTAACGGCGGATATATCACCGCGGTGGCGCGTGGCATCGCTGGGCGGGGGCTGGACCTCGTGGCAAGTTACGACCACCTCGAGCCACAATGGGCATCAACGGTCAACCGCTACCAAGCCGGAGTGCAATATTGGTTTTACCCACGCTGTCGCCTGCAAGTGGCATGGACTGCCACACACACCGGCACAGTGACCGAGAGCGCATTACTCACCCAAGTGCAAGTAGCATTTTGATAATCAATAATAATCCTTAGAAACCAATGAAAACACTGTTATCAATATTAACCGGCACCGCGGTGCTCGCGGCGGTGGCATCACCACGCCTGACAACCGACTTGAGCGGAAACGGGTGGAAATTCTCACGCGACAGCGTGAAATGGGAAACCGTGTCGGTGCCCCACGACTGGGCAATAAGCGGACCGTTTGACAAGAAATGGGACTTACAGACGGTTGCCATCAAGGAGAACGGCGAGGACATCGCCACCGAGCACAGCGGACGCTCGGGCGGATTGCCGTGGATAGGTCAAGGGTATTACCGCCGGACGTTTAAGGTTCCTCGTGATACACGTCACGCCGAGTTGGTCTTTGACGGGGCGATGGCTGATGCCAAAGTGAGAGTGAACGGTCACTATGTCGGAGGCTGGGCTTACGGCTACAACGCGTTCACCGTGGACATCACGCCTTATATCAAAGCGGGCGGAGATAATCGTCTTGAAGTCTCGCTCAACAACCTTGATGAGAGTAGCCGGTGGTATCCGGGCGGAGGCCTTTATCGCCCTGTAAAATTGGTGACTACGAGCGACGCGGCTCACCTCGTGACATGGGGGATTGACGTGCGCACCACACCCGATGTCGATGCCGTGTCGGTTCAAGTGAGCCACGAGATGGTGGGCTATGACAATCCGAACGACTACGAACTCATCGTCACCATTGACGGTGACAACATGGCACAATCGCTCGTTTTACCCGACGAACACGGCAAATTCACGACTTTGATGCGTTTTGAAGACCCACACCTGTGGAGTCCCGACGACCCGTATTTGTGCAACATCACCTGCCGCCTGTTTCGCGGTGAGACTCTTGTTGACGAGCAGACTGTACGCACCGGCTTGAGGTGGTTGCAGTGGGGCGATGACGTGCAGGGCATGACGCTCAACGGCGACCCCATTGAGTTCAAGGGTGTGTGTCTGCATCACGACTTGGGACCGCTCGGTGCAGCCGAAAATCGCACCGCCGTACTGCGACAACTGACGATGATGCAACGCATGGGAGCGAATGCTATACGCACATCGCACAACATGCCGAGCACCACGCTGGTCGAGTTGTGCGACAGCCTCGGATTGATGGTCATGGCAGAAAGTTTTGACGCGTGGGCAGAGCCTAAAGTCAAGAACGGCTACAACAGGTTGTGGAACGAGTGGTGGCAACGCGACATCACCAACTTGATTAAACACCATCGCACACACCCTGCCGTGGTGATGTGGAGCGTGGGCAACGAAATACCCGAGCAATGGAAGGAAGTGGGAGCCGAGCGATACCATGCCCTGGTGGAATTGTGCCACTCGCTCGACCCCACTCGTCCGGTGACGTGTGGCATGGATAATCCCGATGCCGACATTGCGTGCGGATTTGCCTCACAAGCCGATGTTCCCGGCTATAACTACAGGGTTCATCGCTATCTCGAAACGTTCCACAAGTTACCCCAAGGTATCTTGATGGGCAGCGAAACGGCGAGTACCATCAGCAGTCGCGGTGAGTATTTCTTCCCCGATGAGGGCACCGACGATGTCAACGTGTTGTCAACACGCAACGGACAATGCAGCAGTTACGATGTGGACCACTGCTGGTGGAGCAACTTGCCTGATGATGATTGGGCAACCCACGAGGCAATGCAGGCACAAAAGATGCCGTTTGTAGGCGAATTCGTGTGGACAGGCTACGACTACCTCGGTGAGCCTACACCCTACGATGCCTATTGGCCCAGCCGAAGCAGTTACTACGGCATAGTCGACCTCGCCGGCATACCCAAGGATCGTTATTGGCTATATCGCAGCCGGTGGAACACTACCGACACGACACTGCATGTGTTGCCTCACTGGACTTGGCACGGTCGCGAGGGACAAGTCACACCCGTTTACTGCTATACAAGCCTGCCGAGTGCCGAGTTGTTCATCAACGGCAAGAGCATGGGACGCAAGTACAAGGACACGAGCACCCGTTTGGATCGCTACCGCTTGCGCTGGCGCGACGTGAAGTACGAGCCGGGTGAAATTCGTGTTGTCGCCTACGATGAAAACGGCAATGCCGTTGCCGAACAAACGGTGCGCACTGCCGGCGAGCCGGCACGCCTTGTTGCCGTCGCCGAGCGCGACACTATCGCTGCCGACGGCAACGACTTGTGCTACGTCACCGTGAGTATGGTTGACGAGAACGGCACGCTATGTCCCGATGCCTCCGACCGGCTGGAGTTCAGCGTCAAGGGTGCCGCCACCTTCAAGGCGGCTTGCAATGGCGATGCTACTTCTCTGGAGTCGTTCACCCAACCGACGATGAAGTTGTTCCATGGCCAACTCGTGGTGGTGTTACAAGCTAGCGACAAACCGGGAAAGGGCACGTTAACTGTACGCAGCCGCAAGACGGGCCTCAAGCAAAGTATCAACATCACAGTTGAATAACATCTTCCAAACACAGTCCGGAGCAGCACAATCGCAGGTGGCGCGATACCGACAACCAGGTATCGCGCCACCTGCCTTATACCTACACATTGCTAATCATTAATTGTGAATACAACATCAGTAAAATCAGCACAAATGGCGATTTCGTATCTCAGCACACCGCATTAACTTTGCACTTGAGTTAATCAATCAAAAACTGTGATATGAGATCAACACTAATCGCGATGATGCTGAGTGCTGTCGTGGGTAGTGCGACGGCAATGGCCGCCACGGTTCCCGGCGACACCACGCACTGTGACAAGCCACGCAAAACCCGACTGACACTAGGAGGATATGGCGAAGCCGTAGCCAGTCGGATGTTCTACAGTAACAACTACAAACGTTACACCGATGCCTCCTTATATAAAAATGCCCCCGGGTTCGGCCAATTTGACCTGCCACATGTCGTGTTTTTTGTGGGCTATGACTTCGGCAAAGGTTGGTCACTGGGCAGCGAAATCGAGTTTGAACACGGTGGCACAGAGAGTGCCATTGAGATTGAAGAGGAAGAAACCGGTGAATACGAATCTGAAATCGAACGCGGTGGCGAGGTTGCTCTGGAGCAATTCTGGCTGCAGAAGACCTTCAGCCCTGCCTTGAACATTCGCGCGGGCCATATCATCGTTCCCGTTGGAGCCACCAACTATGGCCATATGCCGACCGAATTTTTCACAGTCTATCGTCCCGAAGGCGAAAACACCATCTTGCCGTGCACATGGCATGAGACCGGTGTGAGCCTGTGGGGCCGCACCCGGCACTGGCGTTACGAGGCCATGTTCATAGCCGGGCTTGACGCCGACCGCTTTAACAACAAAAACTGGATTCACGGTGGCAGTGGCAGCCCATATGAGTTTAAGATGGCAACTGCCTATGCGGGAGCAGCTCGTGTTGACAATTACAGCGTCAAAGGACTGCGTCTGAGCCTTAGCGGATATTTGGGCAACAGCGCCAACAACACGCTTAATTCTACCGGAAAATATGAAGGTCTGCATGGCACCGTTGCCATCGGAGCATTTGACTTCCTCTATGATGACCATAATCTGATTGCCCGTGGCAACATTGACTATGGTCACCTGAGCAACTCGCTTGAAATCACCAACGCAAACAAAGCCAGCCGCAAAGACTCCCCATCCCACAAAAACAGCGTTGCCGAGGCAGCCATCGCCATGGGATTGGAGGCAGGCTATGACATTTTCTCTCAAATCAGCGCATTGAAAAGCCGTGGTCAGCGCTTCTATCTGTTTGGCCGATATGACTACTACGACTCTATGTTCAAGACCGTGAGCAGCATGGCTGACGAAAAAGAGTGGGGACGACAGAAAATCACACTCGGCTTCAACTACTACCCAATCAAGCAGATTGTAGTCAAGGGCGAGTGGAGCAACCGCTACTTTGACAAAGCATATAACAATGAACCGACTCTGAGCCTGGGCATAGCCTACTATGGCATGTTCCACTTTTAATCAGCATATTATTCATTAATACTCAAGACAATACACAATGACAAAAAACTTATTTAAGAAGAGTTTGATGCTCCTGTGCATGGGTCTGTTGTTCACTGCCTGCAACAACAAAGACCCTGAACCCAATGTTGACCAACTCGATGCGACCAAAACGGCCATCTTGAGCCAGTATGTTAATGGTGTCGTGGTTCCCACCTATAAATCTCTGGCCGACAATTCAATCGAATTGGGCGAACTGTGCGCACAACTGCGCAAGAATCCGAGCCAATCTCTGGTGAACCAGGCCTGCGACAAGTGGATTGAGGCCCGCAAATACTGGGAATTGAGTGAGGCGTTCCTTTTCGGAGCCGCCGGCGACTACTTTATCGACCCACACATTGACTCATGGCCGCTTAAGAAATCCAGCCTGGACGAGGTGCTGAACAACAGTGCACTGATGGCCGAACTTGATGAGGATGGTGCCGGTGCCGATGGTTTCACGACACTGGGTTATGGTCTGCTAGGCTTCCATGCTGTGGAATATGTGCTATTCCGTGACGGTCATCCCCGCGACTTGAGCGACATCACCGAGAATGAACTCATCTATAACGCAGCCGTTTCCGAGGATCTGGCCGTACAAGCGATTCGCCTCGAAGCCAGTTGGGCCGGAATGGAAAACGTTTCATCAGACAAGCAGGAAATGCTTGAGGATTTTGAACTCGAGCCCAGCATGAACTATGGCGAGACTTTCATCAATGCCGGAATGGCCGGCAATAGCAGCTACAAGACTCAACTCGACGCTATGGTCCAATTGTTGCAAGGCGCAAGCGACATCAGCGACGAAGTTGGCAATACCAAGATTACCGACCCCGTTAATTCGGGCAATGTGCTGGATGTAGAGTCATGGTACAGCTGGAACTCGATTGCCGACTTCACCGACAACCTGCGCAGCGTACGCAATGCCTATTATGGTAGCCTTGACGGGCAGGTCAACCCCAATTCAATGGCAAGTTACATGGCCAAAAACCACAGCAACGTTGACAGTGATTTGCGCGTTGCCATCGACCATGCCATCAACACAGTTGCCACCATGCCCGCTCCGTTCCGCAACCACCTCACCAAGGCCGACACCCAGGACGCAGTGGAAGCGTGCAACGCACTGATGGAATGTCTTGATGCAGCTATTGAAGCCATCCAATAACCACATTGTTTTTTAACATAAGATTTGACTACCCCTATGAGGCTGAATCAAGTCAGCCTCATAGGGTAATCGCATTAAAACAGAATGGCATGAAGAAACTACTCATCTCATCACTGGTTGTTGCCACAACATGTGGGCTGACTGCCTGCAACGACAACAAGTCCACTCCAGAACCCGATGTTGAAATGCCCGCTGAATACTATGCCGGCGGCAAACTTGGAACAACATTCAACAACACAGCATCGGCCTACGAACAGTTTACCGAAGCAGTAGAGAATCAAGGTCTTGTCGCGTCATTCAAACGTGGGGAACGCATCTTCGAGAGCCCATTTGACATCGACACTCAAGCCGAAACTCCCATGCGTGGTCTGGGTCCCTTATGGATTAGGGAAAGTTGCATCGCCTGCCACCCCGGTTATGGTCATGGAGCGCGACAGAATAATTACAACTCCAATACTATCGGTAACGGCTATCTGCTAGTACTCACCGATGAGAACGACACCTATCTGTCATCTCTCACCGGCATGCCGCAGACCGGAGCATCTGCCCCCTTCAAGGCTCCCCTCGACGAACGCAAGATTCAGATCAAATGGTTGCCATACACTGATGAATGGAACAACACGTTTGCCGATGGCGAAAAGTACTCACTTATTTATCCCGAGGTCACCATTCCCCAAGATGCCTTCTATGTTCCCCTGCAAGTGGGGGGTGTCGACATAGACTACTCTCAACTGCGTGTTCGCCTTGAGAACACCATAGGCCTCTATGGCACAGGACTGCTTGATGCCATCAGCGATGAAGACATACGCTCGCAGTACCTTGCAGAAGAGGCTGCAGGCGTATCGTTGAACCCCGGAATCTGGTCGAATGGCGATTTTGTGAGTTACTACAGTAACAACCTGCAGGGTGATGGCACCAAATATGTGCGCCGCTACACTTATGCGCTTTCTCGCGGTTCAATCCAGGACGGTCCCGGAGCCAACGCCATTTGGAACATCACCAATGTCACCCGCAGTGACCGCCGCTATCACTACATGACCGCCGCCTATGCGAAGGTCGCCTCTAAAGATCCGGATGTTCAGGCCCAGTTCTACAACTACTATCCTGCCATGAACAAGACAGGCGATGTAGAGACCGACATCTACAACTATCTGATGAGCAACGACCTGGATCCTGAGATGACCGACCAGGAATATATCGACCTGATGGCTTGGCACCGTGGTCTTGCAGTTCCCGCAGCCCGCGAAGTCCGCAGCGAAGGATTCCAGCGCGGCAAGCAACTGTTCACCGAGATGGGCTGCGCCTACTGTCACCGTCCATCATGGACTACGGGCAACGACGAGATTCGTGACCCCAACAACTTCTTTGTCGGGCAACGCGCCAATATGCTTCCCCGCTATCCTCATCAGACCATCTGGCCATACACCGACATGATTCAGCACCGCCTGATGATGAAGAATGACATCCGCACAGGCTGGTGTCGCACAACCCCGCTTTGGGGCCGTGGCCTGAGCAGCAAATGCACAGGTGCCGATGACCGCCTGCACGATTGCCGTGCCCGCACTGTCATTGAGGCCATCATGTGGCACGGGTCTGCACAGAGCGATGCTCGGAAAAGTGTTGAGCAATTCAGAAAACTCAGCAAGAGCGATCGGGACGCTGTTGTCAAGTTTATTGAGTCAATCTAATCAATGAAGAAGATTACATTCATACTGCTCCTCGCGATGGTGGTTGTTCTGGCGACAGCCACCATTATTGAGCGGTGCTATGGCACAGCCACTGCGCAGAGCACCATATACCACTCTGTGCCATTTTTCCTCTTGTGGATGGGCATTGCGGTGTCGGCAAGTGTCCACATCATGCGTGTCAAGCTCTATCGCCGATTGCCGTCTTTCGGTGTGCATGTGGCACTATTGCTCATCCTGGCAGGTGCCGCCACAACATGGCTCACAGGATATAGCGGCAAGTTGCTGCTGAGCCGTGATGAATGTGAGACTTCATTGATTGATGACAAGGGTGTGAAACACCCGTTGCCCTTTTCTGTAACACTGCTGGACTACACGATAAAATATTATGACGGCACACAATCTCCTGCCGACTTTGTGAGCCGAATAAAGATTTCGAGCCACACGGGAGATGAGATTACCGCCTCAGTGAGGATGAATCATATTGCATCCCATCAAGGTTACAGGTTCTATCAGATGGGAGTTGATGTCGAGAATGACACCACTATCTTGCAAGTGACTCACGACCCATGGGGCATAGCCATCACCTACAGCGGCTACTTGCTACTGACCATATCGCTTATCGCCGTGCTATGGTGGCGTCGTGGGCGTTTCAGAGCCTTATTAAAGCAACTGTCGCTGCAAGCTTCATGCCTACTGACATTCCTGCTCCTGTCGTTCGTTTCTGCTCAAGCACAGGTGCCTGTCCCCGAAACAGTCACTCCCGAGGTGGCCGAGCGACTGGGCAACCTTTTTGTCCTGTACAATGGTCGCATCGCTCCCGTGCAGACTCTGGCCCACGACTTCACGACCAAGCTCTATGGCCAACCCACATATCGAGGCTTCACTGCCGAGCAAGTGCTGGCCGGATGGATATTCTACTTCGACCAATGGCGCGCGCAGCCCATGATAAAGGTCAAAAGTCTTCATGCCCGACAACTGCTGAACATTCAGGGCCGCTATGCGTCAATGGACGACTACCGCGCCTCCGACAACAGTTATCGGCTAGACCATACGCTAGAGCTCATCAACAGCGGTGCTGACGTGGATGATGCACGAGGCATCAACGAGGCTCACGAGAAATATGAGTTAGCCTTCATGGTGGCAACGGGGCAGATACTTAAACTTTTCCCTATCAACCGGAACGGTGAAATCACTTGGTTCACCCCCGGTTCACGCACCCTGCCCCAAGAACTGCCCGAAGACCAGTGGGTGTTTGTGCGTCGCGGCATGGACTACTTATCCGAGATGGTCATCAGCCATCATCAAGATGAAGCTTGTCACTTTCTGGAAAAATTGCGCGACTATCAGGTCCAAGAGTGCGGCAACGCACTGCCCGGCGACACGCAGTTCAAAGCCGAAAAACTCTACAATCGCATCAACTCGAGCAAGTGGTTGGCAATGTTGCTGGTGACGCTTGGGTTAATTCTGATTGTTGCCGGTGTGCGCAACATGTCCCGTGGCAAGAAACTGCCGCAGTGGGTTGCGCTTGCAGGCTTGTGCGCCATGATGGCCACCATCCTCTATCTGATTGCCTGCATCACATTGCGATGGATTGTGAGCGGGCACGTCCCTCTGAGCAACGGCTTTGAGACCATGCAAACAATGTCGCTCGCCAGCGCTCTGTTGACGTGTTGGCTACTCATCCGCCACCATGTCACGCCGGGTCCCGGTATGCTGGTGACAGGTCTCACACTGATGGTCAGCATGCTGGGCGAGAGCAACCCCGCTATCACCCCACTCATGCCTGTGCTCCACTCGCCATGGCTCAGCACTCATGTTGCCACCATCATGATTGCCTACTCACTACTTGCATTGATGACCCTCAACAGCCTGATGGCGCTACTGTCGCAGCATCAGTATTCAACAGTTCAACGACTGCATATTCTCAACATGGTCATGTTATATCCTGCCGTGGCACTACTGGCAATAGGCATCTTTATCGGTGCAGTCTGGGCCAATGTCTCATGGGGGACCTACTGGAGCTGGGATCCGAAGGAGGTGTGGGCGCTCATCACACTAATTGTCTATGCTCTGCCACTTCATTCACAGTCAATCCGGCGATTTAACTCTCCCATCTTCACGCATGGCTATGTGGCATTGGCATTTCTGAGTGTCTTGATTACCTACTTTGGAGTCAATTACTTCTTGGGTGGAATGCACAGTTATAACTAGTCCACTCACTCAATGTTGGCATAAAACGGGACTTAAATCACTACTTCAGGCGATTTTGTCATCCATGAGAATAGCGTAATTTCCCCCCCGAAAATGATTCACGCCAATGACATATTGCACATCATTGTCGCCGATGCTTCGGACATCGTGCGTCAGGGAGCAGCTGCCATACTCGCATCCCTGACGGGCTTACAAACTACTATCCATGAAGCCTCGTCATCTCAACAAGTAAGCGAGATATTGGCAAATAACACCATTCATATTGTAATCGTTACGCCTCAACTGGGTGCCCCGAACCACTGGAAGAAGCAATGGTCCGATACCCTATTTGTGGCAATGATAAGCAGTGCAATCGACAGTCAGACGATAGGCCTATATGATGAACACTTCTCCATCACCGATAACGCCGAGGTCATCTGTGCCAAGATTGTCAAGCTACTTCATGCAGACAACCATTGTGCCCCTGCAGCAGAATCGCTGAGCCAACGTGAGAAAGAGGTGGTACTATACGCCGTGAAGGGCATGACCAACCGCGAGATTGCCTCGCACATGGGGTTGTCAATTCACACCATCGTCACTCACCGACGCAACATCAACCACAAGTTAAAGGTGCACAGTGCAGCAGCACTGATAGTGACAGCCCTCAAGCAGGGCATCGTCACACTGGACGACCTTCCCGACTAGCCTGAGACCATTGTGTGCCACTCGCTCGACCCCACTCGTCCGGTGACGTGGGGCATGGATAATCCCGATGCCTCCAATCGACTCACATTCACCACTAAAGGCAATGCAGCCCACTATAAGGCGGCCTGTAACGGAGATGCCACATCACTCGAGCCGTTCACAGCCAACACGATGAGTCTGTTCCACGGTCAACCGGTCGTCGTGTTGCAAAGCACCGGTCGTGCCGGCGAGTCGACACTCACCGTGAGCGACGAGCAGGGACACACGACAACGATAACCGTTGTAGCGCGTTAGTCACTCAAGAGTCTGTCGTGTACGGCGTGCAGACGTTTTATAATCAAAATGAAGATTTTTTACACGAATTTTGACTCAATTCGTGTAAAAAATCTTCATTTTTTCTGAAAATTGTAGTAAATTTGCGCATTATATTGTCTGATTATGAACATTAGACCTCAACTAATTTTAATAGGCATGAATTGCAAGTCTTTCATTAAGCCGGCAGTACTGCTGGCAGCGGCTGTGTTTTGCACAGCCACTGCCGTCGCCGATGTCACCATTAACGTCAAGGCGACAACAGCACCTTACCTCTACGTGTGGGACACCAACGACTCACACCCCAATGGTGCTTTCCCCGGCACGCAATTGACCGAAACCAAGGTTCACAATGGCGTGACCTATTGGACCAAGACCTTCACCGGATACAATGAGTTGAACGCCATCTTCAGCACCGGTTCTTCGTCTGCTCAAAGTGGCGACTACACCGGTTTGACCGGGGAGGTCTACTTTGAGTATGACGGAAGTAGATTGGCTTGGGGGGTGATGCCCAATGGCGTTATTTACGATTCCTCTAACGACTTTATCTATTACGTTGACATCTTCGGTTGGGAACATGTACATGCCTACGCTTATAACGGCAATTCTACAATCGGTGACGATTGGCCCGGTCAGCAGATGACCTGCGTCGGACAGGATGAAGCCGGCTATAGTGTTTATCGAGCCACATGGAGCGGCACACCCTCTAATGTGATTATCACAAAAGATGGTGAAGGCGAGGGGCATGAGAACCGCCGCGAAGTTGCCTACTCCAGGGGTGCTTATCTCGCTCATTTGAAAGATGGAGCCAACAACACTTACAGCACTGTCACCTTAAAGACTATCGGCTCCGACCGTCTTGCCATCACGGCGAGCAACTTCTCGGACACGAACTTCCGCAGCGCGTTAGGCGAGGCACTCGGCATCACGCTTGACAGCAACAACGAGAATTCCTCGCGAGCCTTCACCGCTACCGAGATTGAGGTGCTTGATGTCACCGACAAGGGCATCACTTCGTTGAGTGGCATTTCCCACTTCACCAACCTTCGCGAACTCTATGCCGGCGAAAACAGTATCGGAGCAATCGACTTCACCGGCAACTACACCCTTGAGGTTCTTGACATACACGGAAATACCGGCATTAATGGATTTGCAACTTCAGCCAGAAATGAAAGAATATACCTGCCAACCAACAGCAATGGTTCCACATTGCGCTATCTTGACATGAGCAACTGTGGTATAACATATATGGCAGGGCTTTCCTCAACAGGTCACACACTGATTACAACCCTGAAACTTAACGACAACCCCGGTCTGGGTTGGACCGGTGCAGTAGGAAATCAAACACAACTCAAATACCTTGATGCTCATAATAGCGGACTTGATAACACTTCAACGAACAAGCCCCAATTCACAGCGGCCAACACTGTGAGCATAGAATATATGGACCTCAGCGACAACTCAATTACCGATTTAAGTTCACTGTCCGGAGGATTGACTTCGCTGAAAACGTTCAAAGTCAGCGGTAACACCGGTTTGAAGTATGTGGCAGCACTTCAAGGAGCGTCCAATCTCGAGCATCTTGAATATGCCAACATCGGCTTGACACGCTTAACCGACGACATTTCGGCATCCTGTTGTCCCAAGTTGCGCTACCTCGACATCAGTAATAACAAGGGAACAGAGACAACATTCAATGTCAACGCATTCACTGCGCTTGACACGCTCAAGGTGACAGGTTGCACTAAAATTACCGAACTCAACATCACCAATAACCCACGGTTATTGCCGACAGCATTGGAAATCAGCGGTAACACAGCGTTAACAACACTTAACTTAAGTGGTAATACCCTTATTACCGAGGTTCCCGCTTTGCCATCAAATAATATAACCACACTGACAATGTCCGGCAGCAACTTGACTTCCATAGCCAATGCCGATGCCACACATTTCCCGAAACTCACCACCCTCGATGTCAGCAATAACGCTTTGAGCGGAGCAATCGCCTATACTAACGCGTCCGTCACGTCGTTAGACATCAGCGAAAACCCCGGCATCATTTCGCTCACGTTGACCGGCATGAAGTTCAACTCTGACGCACTCAATGTAGGCAATAACACCGGTATGACATCACTCTCGGTTACCGGCACGGGAGCATCCGGTGAGTTGCAATACATCAAGACACTGTCAAGTTGTACCTCACTAACCTCACTCACAATAGATGATATAGACTTCTATCCCGGCACCCAAAACGTGGAGGCTCCCTTATCGGCATTGACCAACTTGCAGACACTGAACTTGCGTAACGACCGGTTGTCTTCGCCCACATTGACCGGATTATCGGTTTCCACGCTTGACGTGAGTGGCAATAGCACCATGAAGACCCTTACAGCCAATGGAAATGCCAACCTCACCAACGTCAATTTGACCGATTGTCCCAAATTGACCCGAGTGGTGCTAGATAATACAGCAATGGCTACTTTGCCCGTCTTACCCACCACTAACACGAGCGGTTCAACTCTCGGACTGGTAATGCGCAGTTGTGCGTTCCCCTCCACGACCAAACTTTCGTTCAATCGTGATTACAACGTCAAACTTGATTTGAGTGAAAACACACAGATTGTAAACTTAGACTTAAGCGATAACCCGTATCTTCGGGTTTTGATGCTCAAGAACCTAACCGCACTCAAGACCCTTAATCTTGCAAACGACACCAACCTACGTCAAGTGGGAAACAATTATGCAGATTACACAACTACAGGCAATAATTGGGAAGCGGACGGTAATGGAGTCTTATATTTCAAAGAGAGTACGGCTCTCGAGGAGTTAAATGCCGCCAATTGCTATTGGTTGGCTGAAGGACTTGCACTTAAAACCAATTATCCGAGTCTGAGAAAAATTGATGCAAGCAATAACTCTCGCATCACATCTGTTTACAATCTTAATTATGCTCCCGCTCTTGAGGAACTTGACTTACACGACAGTCCGGCATTAGTGTTGGCAACTCAGTTATCAACATTAACGCCTACCAACAATCCACTGCTTGCCACTCTTGACATCAGCAACTGTGACTTGAGTTCGTCACCCGTTGTAACGGGCTTCGCCTCGCTCGCCACCGTTAACGTGAGTGACAACCCGAAATTCACAACAGCAAACTTCTCGGGCAACGCGTTGACCTCAATAGACATCAGCGGTTGTACCAAGTTGGCAACGCTCAACTTGAGCGATAACAACTTCGGCAACATCGACTTCCTCAATGTCGATAATTGCGCCGTGACCGACCTTGACATCAGTCGTAACAACATCTCGTCGCTCACCGGCATCAGCAACGCGTCGCTCGTCACGCTACGCATCAATGGCAGCCACTTGACGAGCCTTGACGGTCTGAACAACTTCTCTTCATTAAAGAAACTCTATGCCGAGAGTAATGACTTTAGCGGTGCTTTACAACTGCGCAACAGCAGTCTCGACGGCATTGACCTCAACGAGAATACCGGCATCACCACGCTCGACTTGAGTCGTGATAACGCGACGCTCGGAGTCGCGTCGGCTTCACGCACGGCCGGTCTCAAAACCGTGTTACTACACGGCTGTACCGGTCTGACCAAACTTGACGTTAGTGGCAACCGCCTCGTGCGAACAAGTATAGGTTACGGTGAAACCAACATGAGCGACAACGACGGCGACCTGTACATCGCCGACCTGTCAAGCCTTGAGGAACTCAACATCAGTGACAACTTGTTTGAAAAGATAGGGCACTCAACAAGCGCGTCTTACGCTGTAACCAACACCACCTACGGTACGCTCGCCGGTTTGACAGGGCTAAAGAAACTCGTTGCCAACTACAACCGCTTCCCCGCCTTCCAAAATGGTGTCACCATTAACGGTCAAACCGGCTACACCTACTATGACTCGACAACGGGTAATAATAAAACCATCACCACATCGGGTCACGCTGCCCAGCCAACGGCAAACAACATCAGTGCATTGACCGCCCTTGAATATCTCGAGTTAACCCATAATCAAGTAATAATGGACAGCGTGAGCCTCACTAACAACAAGGCTCTCACCCACCTCGACTTGAGTTATAACGGCTATGGAACCAAGGCTCGTGAAACCCGCGACAAAAGCACTACCGACATTGATAATCCGCAGTTGATTTATTCACAAGGTCTTTATCACCTTGACCTCAATCAACAAACCAATCTCGTTTATCTTGACATCAGCGAGACGGCTATTCACGAGACTGCCATTGACGAAATTTCGGTCACGACGGCATACGCTGATGGTGGCGGCTACGTGTGGATTAAGAATTGCCCGGCACTTGAAACGTTCAAGACCAACGGCAACGGAATGAACTCACTCGGACTGAAAGAAAATCCCAATCTCAAGCATGTTGAGGCACGACAGATGAACGGCATCAGCAAGGTGATGTCCGGTGACATAAACTTCTATGCCAACAGTGCCGGCGAAACCAACTCAATAGAATACTTCGATGTGTCGGACAGTTACTTCAACGGTGTCGGTGTAGCACCCGACTGTATCCAATCGGCTATCAAAACATTGATATTAGATGGAAATCCGTTGGCAGGCTACGTTGCCAAGGTCACTGCCGAAGGCACCGAGACATATAACGCACCCGGCATCAACCTGCGCAACGGTGATGTCCTCACCGACTGTCGCACACCGGACCTCGAGACCTTGAGTGCCGTGGGCTGCACCAACCTCACCGAGGTGAACGTGAACTTCTGCCGCAACCTCACCACCTGCCTACTGACCGGTAACGAAAATATCAAGACGCTCAAGATGATGAACTGCATAGGACTGACCGAGGTGCCAACGCTTGACAAGCCCGAAATTCTCGAAACGCTTATGTGCGGTTACAACACCAACTTGAGCAATCTCGATGTGAGCGACTACGTTGCGCTGCAAACGCTCAACTGCCAGAACAACAACATCAACACGCTCGACCTCAATGCCAATTCCGCTCTCGCGAGACTATACGCCAGCAACAACTGCATCGAAGAACTCACAATACCCGGCGAAAACATCATGGACGTTGTGGTCGACCACAACGGTATGTTCTCACTCGACCTCGGCACCGCACCCTACTTGACCAATCTCGACTTCAGCAACAATCACATCTGTGCCATCGACTTGAGCGGTGCCGGCAACATGTTGACACCCTCGACTGTATTTGCCGAGAATAACAGCCGCACCCTGCGTGCAAGCCTCGTACAATTCGTACAAACTCCGGGTGCGGAACCGGTTAACCTGTATTACTTCCAAATGGACGACGAGACAACAGCAAGTGAGTATAATGCGACCTCTATACTGATGCTCAACTGTGTTGAGAGCAGTAGCCATTATATGAATAATGACGGGTTCGAACTCGGCAAGGCGAGCAACTGGACCGGCGCGACCGCCATTGCCGGCACGAGACAAAACGGCAGTGGAGCACCACGTCGTGTAGCATCAACCGCCGACATCGGCTTGGCTGCCGGTAAGCCCGGTTCTATCTACGGCAACATTCTCGCCCTTGAAGACGAGTCAACGCCGCTCACCTACGACTACGCCACCGGCAACAGTGCTGTCCCGACGGTGAACCTCGGTATGCAATGGACTTCGGAGGGAGCAATCACAACTGCCGTGAACGACCTCAGTGCCGATAAACTCACTGTTACCGGCGGAGAGGGTTGTATCAGGGTTGTCACGCCCACAGCAATGCAAATCGCTGTGTACGATGTGAGCGGACGTCTCACGACGGTTGCCGACCTCGATGTGGGAGAGAATATTATCGATGCTGTGCCGGCAGGCTTGTATATTGCTGCCGGTAATAAAATCGTTGTAAGATAATCACCTTTATTTATATC
>CALDIF010000073.1 GCA_937901905.1 uncultured Porphyromonadaceae bacterium
CGCGTCCTGCCATATTTGTCGAGACTGTGACAGCTCCCGGCATACCGGCGCCCTTGATGATGCCGGCTTCCAGCTCGTCGTTCTTCGCGTTGAGCACGCTGTGCTGTATGCCTTCGGCGTCCAGCAGCGCGGAAAGCCGCTCGCTCTGCGCTATATCGGCTGTGCCTATGAGCACAGGCTGCTTCTTGTCGTGAGCGGACTTCACCTCTCTCACCACGGCAGCGAGCTTGCTGTCCTCGTCGTAATATACCGCCATGGGCAGGTCCTTGCGCTGAGACGGAGTATTCGGCTCAACGTGCTTCACGACAAGTCCGTACAGCTCATCGAATTCCTCCGCGGAGCTCATTGCCGTACCTGTCATGCCTGCCAACTTGTGATACATACGGAAGTAGTTCTGCAGGGTAATCGTTGCCACGGTCTGCATCGCCGCCTCGACCTTGACACCCTCCTTGGCTTCAATAGCCTGGTGCAAGCCGTCGCTGTATCGGCGACCTTCCATCACGCGACCGGTCTGCTCGTCAACAATCATCACCTTTCCCTCTGCATTAACGATGTACTCGTCATCGCGGTTGAAGAGGGTGTAGGCTTTGAATAGTTGATTAACGGTGTGGACGCGCTCGGCTTTGATAGAGTATTCACCGAGCAACTGTTCCTTGCGTGCCGCTTTCTCGGCATCGGATATTTGCTCGGCACTCACTGCCGACAGTTGTCCGGCAATGTCGGGTAACACGAAGAATTGAGAATCACCAACGCGCTCGCTCAACACATCTATGCCCTTGTCGGTCAACTCAATAGTGTTTTGTTGCTCTTCGATAATAAAGAACAACGGATCGGTCACAATGTGCATCTCGCGATTATTGTCGCGCATGTAGTAAGCCTCGGTGCGACGCATACCGGCTTTGACACCCTCTTCGGACAAGAACTTGATCAACGGCTTATATTTTGGCAAACCCTTGAATGCACGGAACAGCAACAAGAAACCCTCTTCGCGTGTGGACTCGTCATCACTCTTTATCTTTGCTTTGGCTTCGCTGAGCAATGATGTAACCAAACGACGTTGAGCCTCGTACACGCGCTCCACGTCGTCCTTATAACGGTCGAACATTTGATTTTCGTCCTTGTCGAACGGTCCGCTGATAATCAATGGTGTACGGGCATCATCAATCAACACCGAGTCGACCTCATCGACGATGGCGTAGTTGTGTGGCCCGTGTGAGCGTTGCACCATGTCTTCGGGACGCATCACCATGTTGTCGCGCAAGTAGTCAAAACCGAACTCGTGATTGGTTCCGAAAGTAATGTCGCAGTTGTATGCGGCGCGACGTTCGAGCGAACTGGGCTCGGTTTTGTCAATACAAGCCACGGTTAAACCGTGGAACATATACAACGGTCCCATCCACTCGCTGTCACGGCGGGCGAGGTAATCGTTCACCGTGACCACATGCACGCCATTGCCCGTCAATGCGTTGAGAAACACCGGCAATGTGGCGACCAGGGTCTTGCCCTCGCCGGTTGCCATCTCGGCAATCTTGCCTTGATGCAATATTACGCCACCCTTGAGTTGTACGTCATAGTGCACCATGTCCCACGTGATTGGGTTGCCACCGGCAACCCAGTGGTTTTGATATATTGCTTTGTCGCCTTCAATGTGTATAAAGTCGCGTCCCTCGGCAGCAAGATCGCGGTCTAATTGACTCGCTGTCACCTCGATTGTCTCGTTTTGGGCAAAACGACGGGCTGTTTCCTTGACGATGGCAAACGCATCGGGTAATATTTCGGTCAGTTTGTCTTCCAAAATATCGAGAACTTCTTTCTCAAGTTTATCAATGCGAGCCCACAGCGGTTCACGCTTGTCGAACTCGGTTTCCTCGATTGTCTCGCGCACTTGGGCGATTTCGTCACGTTTGGGTTGCACCGACTCCTTGAGTAGGGTGCGCAATGCGGCACTGCGATTTCGCAACTCATCGTTGCTCAATGTAGCCAACTCCTTGCCGATGTCTTCAATGCGCTTGATGGTCCCGTCGAGTTTCTTCATCTCACGCTCGCTCTTGCTACCGAACAACGACCTGAGCAGATTATCAAAAAATCCCATATTATATAGTATGTGTAACAATCCGTAATCAATCCGCAAAGTTACACAAAACATTATTCCTATGCAAATTTTGATTTACGAACCTCACGCAAAAACCTTGTGAACCTCATGGCTAAGCGGTGCTAAATGTGTAAAGCGGTCGTCTGTCAGGCGAGATGATTTACGCAAATTTACGAGAGGAATAACAGACGAAAACAGACGTGAGCATTTAAGAGAGATATAAGATAACAGACGAGTGAAAAAAGGGAGGGCGAGCCATAACCGAATATGACACACCCTCACAAGGTTAATTGAGAATTCTAACTATCATTCGACCGTTGAGCGTAATTCAATCGGCATTCTCGTGAATGATATTTAACCGCTTTTCACCGTGCAAAATTATTGAGAGATACAACTAAAACGACTAACATTTTTTGGCAAAAGACTAACAAAATCCGTTTTTGTTAGTCTTTTGCTTGTTTTTGGGGTCGGGTAATCAACATGCACCCCCACATCAATCATTGATGTGGGGGTGCAGTTATAAGAGATTAACGGGCAGTGTTATATTACTCGAGTTGCTCTTGTACTTCGGCACGACGACGAGCCTGCTCGGCATTCCTCAATATAATATTTAAGATTACATTGACATCGGCAACGTTAACTTTACCGTCACCGTTGATGTCATAGTCGGCAGTGGCGCCACCGGTATTGAGAATGTCACTAAGTGCCAAGTTGACATCACCCACATTGACGCGCGCGTCGTCGTTCAAATCGCCGAGTAGTGCCACGCGCCACATTGCCGTCAGTCCGGCGACAGGCTCGGTCGCCGTGTGAACAAGTGCATACACGCTTCCTCGCGGCGGACGCATACGATAGACCGAATTGCCGTCCTCTTCGTTGCGTGTCGCTTCGATGGGATTGCCATCGCCATCAAAGAAATCCACTGTTGCGCCAATGGCGGTCAACGTGAACGACACGTTAGCGTCGAGTGGCACCTCGTCAACACGGAAACCGCATATTGTTCCCGGTGTGGGAACGGCAAAGTCGTGAGTTTGCTTGTGTTTGAGTATCACTACATCAAGATTAACCGACACGGGATAGTCCTCAAGAATGATGGTTGCGGGCAAGCCCAATTCATCGTCGTTGATGGCTTGAAAACCTACGGTTACATCATCAATGACGGTAACCGTCTCTCGTTCAACGTCAAAGGTGTAACCCGGCGTAATGGCGTTAGGCACAACACCCTCAATGGGAATAATCAAGTCTTTAAGAGTCACTTCGCCTTCGCTTGGGTCAATGTCTACTCGTGTGGGTACTGCTTTATTGAACCAATAGCGGTAGCCGGTGATAAACCTATGATCCGAATCTTCTTTGGTGGGAATCAAAAACACTTGTGATGATATGGGACTCAAGTATCCGTTATCACTGCTGACGCGAGCGTTGAGCACATGCAACCCTTCTTGCAATGATGAAACGTCAAGGTCAAGCACGACCGCTCCATCACCACCGATAGCACCTGTCACAGCGTGTTCAAGGTCATTATCGATCCAGTACCTATAGTTGGCAAGTTCTTGACGAGCATCAGTAAGGTCGGGCACGAGGAACGTGCTTGTGGCGATTGAGCCCCACAGGTTGCCGTCGCTCACGCGCGAGTGCAATATGTGCAATCCCGGACGCAAGGTGCTGATGTCAACGACTACCGTAGTTTCTCCGCTACTCAAGGTGATATCACGACTGCTTGACCGGTCATTGTCAAGCCAATATCGCCCTGTGGTAACCTGAGCCGATGCGGTCAGAGCCAACAACGTTATTATTAAAATTAATTGTCTCATGAAAATGCAATTACTCTCGAAAACAACGAGACATTATCACTCGGGGACATCAGCCTTGATTGTAACCGTGAGAGTTTTGCCATCCTCGCTAAGGTCGGCTCCAAGTTCCTTGATTCGAGGCAGTGATGTGAACTTGTGCCAGCCCTTGCCGCCAACGACACCTACCGGTTCGCCGTCAACACCAACCAACTCTTCGTTTACAGTGAAGGTGCGCTCGGCGGTGTAATCTATATTCTCAGCATCGGTGAACACCTCAGCCCAATTGCTTAAAAAGTAATTTCCGCTACCTTGTTTGCCAACACCGAGGTCATTACGACCGAAATAGACAGTGCCGTTGATAGTGGCTCCCGATTCTATTTGAGTATAATGATGTGCATCAACAATGCAATTACTGTAAACATAGGGACCGTGACTTTGGTTGTAACTATCTAATGTCAATATACAATGGTCAATGAGAACCGAACTGAGAGCATCTACCGTCACGGGGAAATTGTAAACTCGCCCTTGAATGAAGCAGTTTTGTGCCACCAACGACTGTGCGGCGCACGTGTTATTACCTGCAAGAACGCCACGCAGGCGACTTTGACGTATGGTAGTGTAGTGAGTGGGTGCGCTAAGATTTATATGGCCGGTTTCACACTTAATAATGCTCAAATTGTGTACGTGCTTATCGACACCGTCAACCTGCACACGATTAACATTGAAATTGCCCTCAAAAGCGATTCCCTCAAAGTGGCAACCGTTGACATTGCTCTCATCTGTGTCGGGATTGAGAACACAATCTCCGGCAACGTATGTGCGTTGAATGTCGGACTCGGGGTCGGCTTCGAATCCCACACCGTAAACGGTTATAGACTTCTTGATTTGACCCGGATTGGAAAACGAACCGGCACTCAAGTAAATGACATCAAGTGTGTCGGCTGCGGCGGCATAGGCTGCGGCAAATGCACCGTTACCGTAGAACACCTGCTCGGTGCCTTCATGCTGAAGTGTGGCGCTCTGAATGGAACTGTAAGTCTCGGCATTCATGCCGAAAGCCAACGTGACGGCACTCGCCGTTAAAAGAAGTTTTTTCATAACAGATAGTAGTTTGTTGTGGTTAATTGATATGAAATTTTTGCAAAATTATTACACAAAGAAAAGAAATCGACTAACATATTGTGTAAAATGACTGACAAAATCGGTTTTTGTTAGTCTATTTACACTAATAGCAGTATTAATTATCCGCAATATAGGCTCAGATGAGAATAACTCGTGAGGACGGCAAACAGGGGCGATGTTATCGGCTTTGCCACTCGCGAGGTGTACTGCCTGTGATGGCTTTGAAAATCCGGAAGAAGTTGGTGTCGTTAGAGAAACCTGATGCTTCACCGATGGCCGTCAGTTTTTGCTCGGGGTGTTCAAGCAGCAATCGCTTGGCATACTCGACACGAAGCCGATTGATGTGTTGAGAGAATGAACAACCGTAGTGTGACGAGACTGTTTGTGACAACTCGCGAGCCTCAACGCCCAACTCGGCAGCGACATCTCCTATCTTGAGTTCGCTGTTCAAGTAGAGTTTTCCCTCTTTCATCAACTGCTCAAATCCGATCAAAATATCGTTGTCGAAAGCCGGTTTTTCGACGGCAGTGTCGGCGGCTGCAATACCGCGAGCATCGACTTCTTGCTTGACAACGGTGTTATCGGGTAACCGGTTTCTCCACAACCGCCAACCGACAAGACATAGGGCAATGCCGATTACTGCCCACAAGAGCCACCACGACCATGAAGTCGCGTTTGACCGAACGGGCGTTCCAAGTTTCAACACTACTACGGTGTTGACCGGTTCATAGTTATTGTCAATAATGCCACCGGCCATCATCAGGTCGCCGGTTGGCATCAGCACGGGCATCGATTCTCCAAACTTGTCAATAGGCTCGGTGAAATGTATGGTGATTGGCACGGGTGCCGGCTTGTTGTACCAAACAGAGATAACATAATAACGCGAGTCGGCATCGTGCCCCACCAGATAGGCACACTCCGCGTCACGATCGGCGATTATCGGACTGATGTACGCTATCGGGGAGCCGTTCAAACCGACATCGGGTATAGGCAACTCGGTCGGCAATAGTGAGAACGATGTGCTGTCAACACGCATGATGCCTATCTCTCCGGCTCGGTTATACACCGGTAGCAAGTGAGAATACACGCCGGCACTCATGTCACCGATAAAACTCACGTTGCAATCCCAATCGTATAGCGTTTTTAAAATATGCCAATCGTGTAAAAGCGGTACATCAAACGCATCACCGTACAACCTGTCAACAAGTGTTGTGTCAACCGACTTTCCGTGGTTATCGTTGCCGGCGACGATTAGGACATCATTGGGAGCACAACGCAAGATGTAAGGGCGGGCTCGATTACATGCCACCCCCTTGGCACTCACCAATTGTCTGCTGCCGTTGAAAATCTCTATCGTGTCATTGTGATACCAATTGCCGGTCACAACTACCGTAGTGTCGTTAATTTCGAGTGCATGCGCGAACGTGCGCTTGACATCAAGGCAGGCAAATCCCGTGAATGTGTGCGCGACCGGATCATACTTTTCGACCGTGAAAGTCTGCCCGATGCCTAACGATTGGGAGTGCCCGCCACCCACAAGTATCTCGCCCGATGAGAGTGATACTGCGAAACCTCCGTCATGCGGATAGGTCATGTTCATTTGATGCCACTCACCGCCGCTGAAATATTCGGCTGTCGGTGTAGGCACGAAACCATCGGTGTGACCGCCTATCACGACCGGCTCACCGTCAATAATCATCGTGCTGTGATCGGCTCTTGCCGTGTTCATCGGAGGCAAATACTCCACGGCAAGCGGTGAGTATCCCGGAGGAAGCGGCTCCTCGGGCACCGTGGCAGCCGAGGTTACTCCCATGAGCGACAACAGTAAAAAGCAGGTATGTAGCAGGTTAATTGACCTTTTCATGTTTCTGAGACTTAAAGTTATGCAAAGTTACAATTTTTCCTTCATATTAGCAAAAATGAAAAGCCACCGGTGGGACAACAGTCGTCGGTGACTTTTCGGGGTATATCTCTATGTCCGCTAAAAGTATAGAATGCTGCGGCAACACTTCAATATACAGTCATTTTTAATTCAGGAAAATACTATGATAAAGATAATAAATGTATTGTACTTGAGAAATATTATCGGGAATGATGTTTCAACAACATATTATCCGTTTATCCGTCTAATGGTATTTATCGTTAAGCAATCACTCCCCCTTGATAGCGGCAACACCCGGCAACACCTTACCCTCGATAGCCTCGAGCATGGCACCGCCACCGGTCGACACATAGGAAACTCGGTCGGCAAGACCGAACTTGTTGACAGCGGCAACCGAGTCGCCTCCACCGATAAGCGAATAAGCACCGTTGCGAGTGGCCTCAGCCACATACTTTGCTATTTCGCCCGTACCGTGAGCAAAGTTTTCGAACTCGAACACACCCACAGGACCGTTCCACAATATGGTCTTGGACGCAAGGATAATCTCACGCCAACGTGCCAAAGATTCCTCACCGGCATCCATACCCTCCCAACCGTCGGGAATGTTGAAAATGTCAACCTCTTGGCGATTGGCATCGTTGGAGAACGAGTCGGCGGCAACAGTGCGTGACGACAAGGCGAGATTAACGCCCTTAGCCTTAGCAGCGGCAATGATGCCCAGTGCCTCGTCCATCAAGTCGTCCTCGTGCAACGAGTCGCCGATGTGACCGCCTTGAGCCTTGATGAAGGTGAAGCCCATGCCACCACCGATAATCAAGTTGTCGACCTTGTCAAGCAGGTTCTTGATGACAGCCAACTTGCTGCTCACCTTACTACCGCCGATGATGGCAGTGAACGGGTGTCGGGCGTTGCGCAACACGTTGTCGATAGCGACTACTTCCTTTTCCATGAGTAAGCCCAACATCTTGTGCTCGGCATCGAAATAGTCGGCAATCACGGCTGTTGACGCGTGGCGGCGATGAGCGGTGCCGAACGCGTCGTTGACGTACACATCGGCATAACTTGCCAACTTCTCGGCAAATTCTGCCTGACGAGCCTTCATCTCCTTCTTGGCTGCATCGTATGCGGGATCGGTCTTGTCTATACCTACGGGCTTGCCTTCCTCTTCAGGATAGAAACGCAGGTTCTCGAGCAACAACACCTCACCGGGCTTGAGAGCCTCGGCGGCAGTTGATGCGTCGGCACAGTCGGGAGCAAACTTAACCGGAGTGCCGAGGGCGGCAGCAACGGCGTTTGCTATCTGTCCGAGTGACAACTTGGGATTTACCTTGCCTTTGGGCTTGCCCATGTGGCTCATGATAATTAAGGCGCCACCATCGGCAAGAATTTTCTTGAGGGTAGGCAACGCACCGCGAATGCGCGTGTCATCGGTAATCTCGCCTTTCTCGTTCAAGGGCACGTTGAAGTCAACGCGCACAATGGCTTTCTTGCCGGCGAAATCAAAATCTTTGAAATTTACCATTGAAAAATGTTATTTTGATTTAAACGTAAGAATAAACATTAAATGTTTTAACTCGCAAATTTATAATTTTTTTTTCAAAAAATTCCTATTTTAATGTTTTTTATCATCAATGCCGGTTAAATATCACTATGCGATAGGGGGGGCACCCTCAAATCGCCACTGTGAAACAACCGTGCCGCTACCTAAGGTCCGGTCAGTGCGCTGCCGGGCGGGTTACAATTCCGCTTCCTTGAGTTTCTCGGCATTCTCAGCCACGATGAGATGATCAATGCAATCTTGAATGTCGCCGTCCATGAATGCCGGCAGGTTGTAAATGGTGTAGCCTATGCGATGATCGGTGATGCGTCCTTGCGGATAATTGTATGTGCGAATCTTGGCACTGCGGTCACCTGTGCTCACCAGTGTTTTGCGTCGTGAAGCGATGTCATCGACGTATTTTTTGTGCTCGTTGTCGTAGATGAATGTACGCAGTCGGGCGAGAGCACGCTCCTTGTTCTTGGGTTGATCGCGAGTCTCGGTACACTCAATCAATATTTCCTGTTGCTCGCCGGTGTTAGGGTTAGTCCACATGTACCTCAAGCGAACACCGCTGTTCACTTTGTTGACGTTTTGTCCGCCGGCACCGCTGCTGCGGAACGTGTCCCACTTGATTTCACCCTCGTTGATGTGCACGTCGAACGGCTCGGCCTCGGGCAGAACCGCCACCGAGGCTGCGCTGGTGTGAACGCGTCCCTGAGTCTCGGTAACGGGCACGCGTTGTACACGATGAACACCGCTCTCGTATTTTAATGTTCCGTACACGCCATCACCGGTTACACTGAATATCACTTCCTTGTAACCTCCCGAGGTGCCCTCGGTACAACTCGACATTTGCACTGTCCAACCTCGACTCTCGCAGTAACGCGTGTACATGCGTGCGAGATCTCCGGCAAAAAGTGCCGCCTCATCGCCTCCAGTGCCACCACGAATTTCCAACACCACGTTCTTGCTGTCTTCGGGGTCTTCGGGAATAAGCAGGAGTTTAATTTCCTCTTCAAGTCGAGGCAAAAGCGATGTTGCCGAGTCGAGATTTTCGCGAGCAAGGACACGCAAGTCCTCATCACTCTCGGTGTCAAGCAATTCACGAGCCTCGGTGACATCATGCATGGCTTGACGATAGCGACGAGTCACCTCAAGGAGTGTATCGAGGTGCTTATACTCACGTGTGAGTTTCACATATCGCGCTTGATCGGCAATCACGGCAGGATCTGTTATCAAGGTTGAAATCTCTTCGAACCGTGCGTCAATGCCGTCGAGTCGGTTTAACAGAGTGTTATTCATCGTTTCTCGTGCTTTAGCATAGTCAACACAGGTAGGACACGGTGTGCCGTGTCCTACCTGTGTCAGTAATTGATATGTACTGTAAAAAGCGTCACGGTTGATGTTGTGGACGCAACAGGTCGTTGACGGTTTTTACAGGGTTGAAAGTCTCAATGGGAACCTCGACAAATATTGTGTTCCAATCACTCATTGACCCGTTCCACAATCCCGGTAACTCAAGCGCGAGTAGGGTAGTGCCACCCTTTGACTTTTCGCTTATCAGTCCCGTCTCGGGATCGACATATCGGCGGAGGTCGAAACGCTCGCCCTTATAATCACGAATGTAACACACGAGGTCAACCGGATTGAAGTGAGTGCCACCTTTCATCATTGCAACGGCATCTGAGTCTGCCGGATTGATTTGTGCCGCCTCAAGAATTTGTGGCGAGTAACTGCCGTCGGCATTGTAGGCGAGATAGGGACCGCCACCCGGCTCACCCTCGTTGCGTACCATGCCGCACACGCGTATGGGGCGGTTGAGTTTGCCTCGCAGGTAAGCGGCGAGTGCTTTCTCATCCATCGTTGCCGTTGCCGGATTGACGGTGCACAGCGTGTGCTCAACGAAGTCGAGAATTGTCTTGAGATCATCGGCTGTAGGCGTGCCGTCAATGGTGCTCAAGTGGGACGCTATGGCTCGTTGCACCTCAATGAGCACACCACCGAGCACCTTCTTGTAGCGTGTGGAAACCGAACGACGCGACTGTGGAACCACATTATCGATGTTCTTGATAAAGATGACACTCGCTTCGCGCTCACCGAGGTTTTCGAGCAACGCTCCGTGCCCGGCAGGACGCAGCACCAAGTTGCCGTCGGCATCACGATAGGGAGTGCCGTCGGCATTGGCGGCGAGTGTGTCGGTGCTCGCCTTTTGCTCACTCATTGTCACATGATAGGTGACACCCCACACTTTTTCCATCAGTGGCAATGCCCGATCAAGCAGCGAGGTGAAAGCACGGCGATGCTCGGGGCTTACCGTGAAGTGTAGATTGACATTGCGCTCGTTATCGGCAGCATATTGTGCTCCCTCCTCGAGGTGCTCTTCGACGGGGGTGTGAGGTGTGCCGCTTGCCATGTGAAATTGCAGCAAGCCTTTGGGCATGGCACCGTAGTTGAGTCCCTCGTCGCTGAGCAACGTGCGAGCCACGTCGGCTGCACGCCCCTCGTCGATGAGTTGCTGGGCTCCCATGCCGTACACTCTCTTACACGCCGCGTTGAGTGCGGCATAGAACGCGAAGTTGTGAATGTTGTTGACAAATGCCTTCTCGAAATCACTATCGGGCTGCATGCGACCGCTGTCAACGAATGCGAATAAGTTCTTGAACATGCGACTCGCCGCACCACTCGCCGGCACGAATTTCTCGATAGAACCACCATCACGGCGATAGTCGTTCCACAGGGCAATCAGGCGAGTTTCATCGGCAGGACCAATAGGCATGATGCCATGACCGAGAGTTGCAGCACACTCAAGGCGCAACCACGGGAAACCGGTTGCAAACCGCTTCAACTGAGCCTCGGCTGTCTCGCGACTGATGCCACGAGCAGCGAGTTTTGAAATTTCGTCGGTAGTAAACATGGCTTAGAAACGATAAGTTGCACCCAACGCGAACACGCCTTGATCTATCTTGCGCTCAATGGTGTGACGATACTCGAGGAACAGATTGACATTCTCGGTAATTGAGTATTCGGCTCCGGCTCCCAAGTTGAGACCGACATGGTTTTCCTCGTCCTTGATGCCTTCTTCATTAAAGGTTGCCATGGTGTAATTGAGACCGGCAAGAGGGTAAATAAACAACTTGTCGGACCACAATGCGACCAAATATTGAGCGTTGATATTGACGTCCCAGGCTTTGACTCCCTTGTGCTTGGTGAAGTAGTTTACTGCTACCTCGCCTCGCAGGTTGTTGATGATAGTATATTGTCCGCGAATACCGAAACCGAAACTCTCGGTGAGATTGCCGTAGTTAAAGTTGATACCGGCCGCAAAATTTCCGGGTTCGGGAGCTTCGGCATGAGCCACACCGATGCTGACAATGGCTGCCACTAAAAAAGCAAATAATTTCTTCATGATAATATTAATTAGATAGTAATATTAATTGGATAGTTTTAGTAAAATTGCCGAGTAATAACACGCAAAGTTACGAAATTTAAGTGTGTGATGCAAATTTAGGTTAATAATAGTGTATGATTAATAAATCGAAGTTGAGTGGGACGCATTGCGCCCCGCTCAACTTCGATGGTAAAGGTTAAACGGGAAAGAAGCGACCGATATTAACGGATACCGTTGCTCTCCAACCACTTGACGAGTTGGTGCTCGTAATCGGCATCGGGAAGAGTGGGGGTCGAACGCTTTATCATGAGTGACACCTTGTCGGCATCGCTATCGTTGTCCGGTTCGCCATCATCATCATCATCACTGTCACCTGTATCATCGGGGGTCTCGTTCATATAGGCAATAAAATCCATCACTATCTTGACGATGTCCACTCCCGAGTCGTTGCTCATCTCAAGTATGGTTTGAGCATCAAGACCTTGTTCGGCGAGGAGTGCCATTAATGTGCTCAGGTCGATGCCGGTTTCTCCTTCTCCACCTTGCTTGCTGATGTAGTCGAGCGTGGCATTGATAATTGCACGGCAATCAAAGCCCATGTCATCAAGACGGCGCATAATATCAACAGGACTTTCCTCCTTATCAACCAACGCCTTGTATGTCTCATTCAGTTCACCGTCGGTGTACATCAAGGGCCAGGCCTTGAGTGCCGCAACCGACTGTGCCAAATACACGAGCGTTCCTGTCAGATGACCTAACTTGGTTACAACGAAGTTTGTCTGGAAATTAGTCTTCCCGGGCACTATATTCGGTTTCAATCCTTGTGCTTGGAAGTAGAGCAACAGGTTGCGAGCCGAGGAAAGAGGCACGTAGTCATCATCACGCGAATGCATCAGGTACAATCGTTGTGACGGATCCCATGTCCAATCATGGTTGAGGCTGTTCTCTGTGAAAATATCAAGGATTTCCTTGCATTGTTCGCTATTCAAATCACAATAGGGGGGGGTGAGAATTTCATGCACTTTCTTCTCACGTCCTATGCTGTCGCACACCGGCCATGAACTGTAGCTCTTGGAATTTATCCACTCGTCAATGTTGTCGGCAATGCGACCGTCAAGCACATCATGATAATCAAGGTCCATGTTTTGGGTCTCGACGGTTGCAACCATCAGTAGTGCCGGCACGGCATTATAGGCAGTGCTGTCAATCAGGACATATTGGCGATAACACTCAGCAATGTCGCTGGGCGAGCCTCCGGCAAATGTCTTGTCAAATGAGATGCGGTCGGCATATTCAATGTCACGCAACTTTTGTGTAGCGAGAGCATCAAAGCCACCACTACTATAACCCACATTAAAGGTCAAGTCACCGGTCTCGATGCCGATACGCTCAAGCAGTTGACGAGCGGCAAGCAAGCCGTCGAGACTTGCACGTGCGTTGTGAAGTCCTTGCAGGTAGGCCTGAGGAAAACGTACTGTTGCTCCGAAACCGTAAAAATCACTCTCTACAATGATATAGTTAATGTTGAGCGGATTTGCCATGAAAAATCCCTCTAACTGAGCATACCCCTTGGTGGGTGCCTCGTCCTTATTGAAAATTGTGTAGTGGTTAAACAGCAATATACCCTCGCTCTTTGCTGCGCCGCAATAGATTGTACGCGGCATTGAGATGATACCGCTCAAGGTAATCGGGTTGCCGAAGGGGTCGGTACTCGGATACACATAATTGATGCGGTGCATCGGACGTGAATACAAGTGTAAATCGCTATATTCAAATTCCCAAACGCTATCGGTCTCTTCGGTAATCTCAATACCGTCACTCACTGTAACACGATCAAACGAACTTAAGTTACCGATAATCTCAGTGCCGTCCCATGATGTTATTGTAACCGAACCGTCATCATTAAAGTCAATTGCCGACACCTCGGAAGACGTTATGACGTTTTCTGTGCCGTCGTTTGTGGTGATTTTGATGACTTTGGCTCCGGCTATCAGTGCAAAAGCACTGACAATCAAGATGAAAAACAGTTTTCTCATAACTAAACTCATTTTTTGATTACTTTTACAGTCTTGCCGTCACGGCGCTCAACGTATACACCCGGTTGGGCATTGTCCGGATTAATACGACGACCTTGCAGGTCATAGGTTCCGTTGTCGGTTGTCACAGACCGATTGTCAACATTCAACTCATAGACACCCGATGTCTCGGGAGCCCACACGATCTCGGGATAATCACTCGTCTCGACTGTGCCATCGGCATAGATGACAGTCACCTGTTCACGGTCGAAAACAAGACGAGTAACCTGCTTGCCGTCAACGGTTCTCGCTACATTGTCGGCAATGGCCACGCCACTGCAAGCCGCAATCATAGCGAAACACAAACAGAATTTAATTGTCTGAGTCATAATTTGAATTGGGTTTTAAAAAAATTAAAAAAATTAAATATGATTAAAAATCAACACGTTTGAAATACACTTGCTTTAATGCTGTGAGTGCTATAATCAGCATCACCGGCACGAACGCGGGATTAAAATGTTGACCCGTGAAATGCCATACAATGGCAGCGAGTGCAAGAACGATAATCAAGGTGCAGTGTATTGCCCGCGACAAGCGCGACGAGCCGAACACGGCAACGGCACCGGCTATATAACCCGGGTGGAGCCACATCAAGTTCCAGTTAGGCGAGGTCGCCTCATGTGTGGACACCAAAACGAGATAAGCGAGCAGACAACCCATGATGCCGGCAAGCGTGTACACCGCAGCATCAATAATACGACAAGCGCGCCGACGCCGCACATCGTGCCACGCGATGACCAGCAGCAACAACAATACTGTGGCAAACACAGTTAGCGGTGATAACCATGTCGGGGTGGGGGATAACACCGTGCCGTCATCGCTTCCTTCAACCATGACACGCGTTTGAGTAACCAAAGACACCACGCTATCACCGCGTTCTATCGTTGCGCCCGACATCGCTTCCATTAGCAACATCGGAACAAACATCATTTGTCTGCCATCAATCGGCTTGTCAATATCACTGCCGAGAGCGAGATCGATGCCTAGACGTTCCCAAGCATAATTGCGGTTGTAGTGTGACACGATGTCGTGCAAGGTGACCGTCGTAGTGTCGGCTGCCGTGACGGGGTACTTGACTGCGGTGCCTATGGTTCGTTCTATCATGTCGCGCGGACGAGTGGAACAGTTATCACCGAAGTACCGGTACCGATAGGTGCTGTTGGCGGGTTGCACATTCATTATCAGCGCGTCGCGCAGGGCTTCGGCTTGTGCTTGGGTGAGGTTCAGGTCCTGTTCAACCATCTTGCGCCCCTCCATGCCCACCGTGGCATATTGAGCCGGCAGAGCCACACACATATAATCGGTTGCACCCGAGATGAAACGACCTGTGAAATCAGGTGCCTCGAAGTCAAACACGCCGTAATTGAAATAATAATCCGATGAGCCTTGAGTGACTCGCAACTCGGTGTGACCGTACAACTCGAAAATCTCACTGCCGGGATAGAACGTGACGAGACTCACGCGCACGCTGTCGGCGGCAATTGCGAGAAACGTTACAAGTAACGCCGTTAATGTGAGTATAGACCTGTTAGCACCCATAATAATTCTTGAAACGCGTTTAACGATGTTCTTGTAACCGTCCGTCAACAAAAAAGAGATAACTGCCACCGTCGTAGTCCCAACGCTCGCGCAGTGCCTGCTGGTCGGGTACCGTGATGGTGCGGCGAGGGGCACCGAGTGTGAGGCGACATTCTTCCTTTGTCATGCCGTCGGTAACAATGCCACGAGTAACCAAATCCCAATGATAGGAATCGATGGACTTGTGCAACTCGTGTGGGTCGACTTCGGCAAACATGGTCGTGAAATCGCGTCCCGGCATCAACGTGATACCATCACTCATCCACACCATTGCCGTATCTCCTTTCCAGTCGAACTCTACCCGAAGCGGAAGCACCTTGTTTCCGGGACGCACGGCAGTGACGGTCACCGGCACATATTGCCGTCCCACACGCCGTTGCTCGCTGTGACAGTCGTACCACAGTCCTGTCATGATGTATAAGTGCTTGCCTCGCAACTGTTTGTCAACAGCAGCCACAATATCAAGGTCAATAAGCATCGGGACACGATAACGCGGTGACAATTCATCGAGCGTATGACCGGTTGCAATGGTGTATCGGTGTGTCCCCTCAATGAAGTGCAAGTTCACATTGCGCTCATTACCCAAACCATCGCCGGTGTCATATCCGCTAAAAGTCAAGATGCGTCCGGTAAGGTCGATTGTATCGCTCGCATCGGGCATAGTGCCGGCGAAAAGATGCCGCACTTGATTGTCGGTAACAATAAACTGTTTCTCACCGGCGCGCCACGAGCCAACCGAGTCGACGAGTGGGACAATCGGTTGAGTGACACCTTGGGGCGAACGGGCAATAGCGCGTTGTACATCATCGGCTGTAATTGCCGGTGTACTCTCAATGCCGGTAAAACACCCGTTGCACAACAAGAGCATGATTGCAGTTCCCGTTAAGATGAGCAAATACTTATTCATGGCACTGTATCGGGTGTAGGTGTGACAATAGTGTCGTTGCTTACCGCTGCGTCGGCACGACGGCGTTTGAAGTGTAACATTTGCCACAAGTTATCAAAGTCGTGTTTCCACACGATGCCTACGCCTTGAGTAGTCATGGCGTTGCGCAGGTAATAATTCTGGTCATTAAAACGGTTGTATGCTCGCAGGCGCAATGTGCCACGTGAATTAAGCAGATACTCAATATCGAAATCGCCGATAAAGTTACTGCTACGAGTATTATAGGTGTTGTCGCGGTAGCCGAAATTACCGTTGAATAACAGTCGATTGTTGAGCAACTGGCTTGAAAGGGCAAGTTCAACCTCAACATCACTGAAGTCACCCTTGTCGCTGCGGAAATTAGGTGATATTGTCCAATTGTCGCTCATCTTGCCAAGCATGCTGGACAACTGTGACGAGATAGTGCTCGACGCTACACTTGTCAACTCATTGCCGTTGCGAGTCGCATCGGTGTACTCGGGTGTGTAGAACTTGTTGATGGCGAGCAAGTAGATGATTTGTTGGTTCATCATCTCTTCGGTACTTACAATACTGTGTACCTTGCGCACCGCGTCACTGTTCAACGTGGGGAACTCAAGGTCAAAGTCAATCTCCGGTTGGCTCATCAACCCCTTGGCGAGCAACACCGCGTATACCGGTACATTGGTGCGCTGAATTTCGGTGTCATTGGCAAAACTCTCGTCAAGGTCACGCAAGTTGGCATTGGTGGGGTACACTGCCTTGAGGTCGAGTGTCGCGGCATACGGGTCACCATGGAAGGTAATGCTGCTACCGTCCCTGATGATGAAGTCCTTGATGATAATGTCCTGCAAGGTGAAGTTGTAATGACCGCGTTCGAGAGTGTACTTGCCGTAAATCTCCATCTCATCGTGATTGTTGTAGGTCAAGCGCATGTTGCCGCTACCGGTCGCCTTGATTTGGTCTCCTCCAATGGGATCCATCACGATTACCAGTGAGACATCGGGTGTAATATCACCTTGCAGGTCAATATTGAATGCCGTGGGCACATCTTCGCTCTTCGATGTCACTGACGAATAGTGTTGTTTGACGGCTTCGGGCAGCGTGTCAACGGGCAGTACGGCAACCGGCACACCATCGGGATAGCGCTTGCTCCTGAACGTGATGAACTTGTATTCGGTCGCTTCGACGGCATTACTCATCACAAAGGTGAACTTGCTACCCGGTGATGACTCCATGTTAACCTTGATGTCAACCAATCCGGGGCGACCGGTGACAAAGGCACTGCCGTTGCCGTAAACCTCACCGTACCATACGGGGTTAATACGCTCGTTGGTGTCATAACA
The DNA here is from genome assembly GCA_937901905.1 of uncultured Porphyromonadaceae bacterium. Lineage (GTDB taxonomy): Bacteria > Bacteroidota > Bacteroidia > Bacteroidales > Muribaculaceae > Sodaliphilus. The sequence goes on from CALDIF010000073.1 coordinate 17,718, forward strand.
TAACAAACCGTTGGCATCGGTGATGCCGAATTCAAATACCGGTTGGTGGAAATTGTCGTGCCGCAACCAACCGTTCAATCGGGCGGTGTTGCCGGCACGATCCATCATGGTGATGTCTGCTAACTCAATCAGTCCCGGCTTGATGTGTATACTCTCGTTGCGACACGAGTAGCGCACATTGGTGAAATCCAAGAGGAAATTGAGTGTGTCGGCGAGTATTTCACCCTTGAGATTAATATCCTTGAACGTTCCGAATAGAGTGGCATTGCCGCTCACCTGACCTTGAACATCGGCAGCAAAAGCGGCCATGAAAGGTTTCATGAATGCGATGTTGGCACGACGAGCATCAAAATTGAGTGATAAAGAATCGCCGGCAACGTATATGGCTCCGTCAATCACGCTTGTCAATCCGTTGGCTTGATTGATATCGGCATGCAATGCAACCGCCTTTTCGTCGACAAGCCAACGGCTGCTGATGTCGGCATCGCCCATCAGCGCATTATTGTAGGTGATATTGTCTACATGTAAACGTGGGGTGTAAATTTGAGGTGCGCCACTCAACAAGTCGGCGGCATAGAAGCGCCCCGTTGCACTACCGCCGAAGTCAACGTTGTTGATGTTCAATGTGTCGAACACATAGTCAAGGCTCATGTCGTTGAGGTCGAGGCTGAGCACATCAAGCGGATTGTGTGATATGCGCCCGTCAATGTGAACGAATTGATCGCGATTGCTTCCGCGCAGATTGTTGATTTCCACTGCACCTCCACCTATTCTCACCGTGGCGGGATCAAGAGTCCACACGGTATCGTTGAATGTAAGGTGCGACGGCATTATATTGAGTTCGCCAACGGGCTTGCCGTTCTCGTCACGGCTGACTGTGACCCCCAAATTGAGTTCGCCGCTATAATCGCGTTCGCGTTCCATTGCCCACTGTAACGAACTGTCGAGCACTCCGTTGTGGGCAGTAGCCATGAGGGAGATAGGAATTTTTCCTTGTTTGTGAGGATAAATACCGGTTACACACAGGGTGTCGGCAACATTGACATCTCCGGTTATCGTCAGTCTCGTTTGTTCTATAACCTTATTTCCTTGAAGCAAATATGGGGCTGATAGTGTAATGTCGTAGGCCTGTCCCCGAATCGAGGCTTGTAAGGTGACATCATCAAGCAACTTGACCGGTAATTTGAGAAGAGAGGACAGTTCCTCACGCGGTTCGACTGTCACCTGAAGGTCGGCGTGCACTTCGTCGAATTGTCGGGTCTGAACGAGTTGGGGAACGGCATCTGACGCAATGCTCATTGCCGTTGCTGCAATATCCTTGAACGTATATTTGCCTTTGAGCGAAGCGTTAATAAAGTCGCTTTGTAGCGCGAGTGTGCGATGTTCACGATCACCGTTCGCGGTGATGCCCACATGTTGCAGGTGAAACACTTTGCCTCCGGGTGTCGTGTAGGTGAAGTCGTCAAGATTCGTCTCCCCACACAGGTCGTCTATATCACTGCCGGTCAAGTCGCTGTTGAGATGTCCCGACACCGATGCACCGGCACTATTATTACCGGTCACGAAACGGGGCAAGTTAAGATGTTCAATGTCACCTGCAAACGAAGCGGTCATTGCAGTTCCCGATCGTTGCACCGTGCCGTTGACCGCAAACACGGCGTCCTCGTCGTCGGCTGAAATGTTTCCTTCTATATTGGTGCCGTCGTAAGCAATGTCAAGGTCGATGTTGTCATATCTCACGCCCTGCCAATAAATGTAATCAATATGACCGGCAACAGCGAGCGGAGACCCTGCGGCAATGTGCGTGCCGACATTCAAGTCCAGGTCAGCCGCCAGTTCGCCGGGAACATCGCTGCGCCCCAACAACTCACCCGATTTCAACTGTGGAGACATTACATGACCGGCAAACTTGGTCGCCCCTTGCCGACTGATATTGCCATTCGCTTGTAAGGTGCCGACAGCCGTTTGCAAATCCACGTCCAAATCCATTGATTTGAGTGTACCGTGAATTTCACCGTTCAGAGTGATGTGAGAGCAACGGGTCAGCATATTCTCGACCGAGGATTGTAGAGGTTGCAATGCCTTCACAAGGGGCATCAACTTACGTGTATCGGCACTCAAGTGAACTCGTGACAAGTCTATGCCGGCATTATCGATATTGGTGACATCGGTTGCATTTCCCGTTAACTCGATGGTTAACGGGGAGCCGTTGCCGTTAACGGAGAAATTGTTTACAGCGAGATTGCCGTTGTGATAAACCGCATCAAGCGCGACATTCAATCTCGAGTCAAGGTTAGCCAACTGTGGCAAAAACGCTTTAAAATCACTTGGAGTGATAACCGTTTCGGGTGCCGTTTTCACCGCAACAGGTATGCTCGATAATTGCGAGCCCAGTTGCTTGAGAGAGTCGTAGTGCAACTCAAAACGGTCAACAGCGATTCGAGACTCGGGCAAAGCGATGTCAAGGTTATCGACCGCCAGGTGAGTGCTGTCAACGACAACGGCTGCGCTCATGCGATCAACCGTTAAACCGCTGCGCTCAATGAGGGCGATGCGATTGACAGCGACTGCAAAGTCATCGTTCTTGATGTGTTCGAGCAACAGGTCGGCACGCAAGTTGTATATTTCGACATGGTTAGGGTCAAAGATGCCTGCACTCTTGAGCGGCAAGTCGAGCCTGTCATAGCTGATGTGCCCTCGCCGAATGATGACATTATTCGCACTGACATCAAACGGTCGTGGAGGTTGATTCGGTTTGGGCTTGAACTTATCGATGATAAATTGTGCGTTGACAGGCACACTGTCATTTTCCTTAACGAGAGCGATGTCAACTCCAAGCAACTCCGCGTAGGTGAGTACAACACGTCGCTCGGTTATCAATTTCCAAACATCGATACCGACGCCGAGACGATCTGCCCTTAACAACTCCCGTCCTTGTAAATCGTATATTGTAGCACCACTCAAAGCGATGCGAGTGAACGGCTCAATATCGAGATAGTCAATGTTAACCTTTGTTTCGAGCAGGTTGCCGACTTCTTGTTCCACACGCCCCTTGATAGAGTGTTGTATCGATGGTAGCGACAATAAAACGTAGGAAAGAGCATACAACAAAGTTGCGGTTACCAAGGTCACCACAATCAATGCTCTCACTATGTTATATAACTGTCGCACTTTGTCTTTGATAGAAACTAATACACTGTATTACAGCAAGTTGTCACATTCGCGCAACCACAATGCCGATGAGGCGTCGCTCGGCATTCGCCAGTCGCCTCGTGGGGATAGCGACACGCTACCGACCTTGGGCCCGTCGGGCACGCAAGAGCGTTTGAATTGTTGGTTGAAGAAACGTCGCACGAACGTTATCAACCAATGTTTAATAGTTGCAGGCGTGTAGATGCCGTCAAAAGCATGACGGGCGAGGAAAAACAGTTTGATGGGACTGTAGCCGTGTCGCAACATGTTGTATAAGAAGAAATCATGCAGTTCGTAGGGGCCTACGATGTCTTCGGTAACTTGCAAGATGTTGTCATTATCATCGGCCGGTGTCAGTTCGGGGCTTATTGGTGTTCCCAAAACATCGAGTAGGGTAGTGGAGAGTACCTCATCACCGGCTTCATGAGCGCGCGTGGCAAACCACTGCACAAGGTGCTTGACAAGAGTCTTGGGTATACTGCAATTAACATTGTACATGCTCATGTGGTCTCCGTTATAAGTGGCCCAACCGAGAGCCATCTCCGACAGGTCTCCTGTACCCAAAACCAAGGCACCGACCTTGTTGGCATAGTCCATCAAGATTTGTGTGCGCTCACGGGCTTGGCTGTTCTCGTACGTAACATCGTGATTATTAGCACCTTGACCGATGTCGATGAAATGTTGTTTAACCGCTGCTGCTATGCTTATTTCAAGGCTTGTTATACCCAATGTCTCCATTAAGGTGACTGCGTTGCCACGTGTGCGCCCCGTGGTGCCGAAACCGGGCATTGTGATGCCTATGATACCGGTGCGTGACAGCCCCAGACGATCGAACGCCTCAACAGCGACCATCAGTGCAAGCGTCGAATCAAGTCCGCCCGATATGCCGACGACGAGTCGCGAAATACCGGTGGCTTCAAGCCGACGCATCAACCCGGTACTCTGTATATTGACCACCTCGGCACAACGTTCGTCACGACGAACATCATCGACAGGAACAAAGGGCAACGGTTTAATTGTGCGTTCCAATCGAATTTCATCGTAGTTAAGGGCTGTTGTTTTGACCTTCATGTGTTCGTAGGGGTGAGCATATTGAGCCAAACTGTCACCGAAACTGCTATTAACACGTCGCTCATGCTCAAGCGATGAAATATCAATATCGGCAACTGCCACTCGCGGTTCCAATGAAAAGCGTTCCCCCTCGGCAAGTATGTTGCCGTTCTCGGCGATGATGGCATTACCGGCGAAGACAAGATCGGTACTGCTCTCACCATAACCTGCCGACGAGTACACGTAGGCTGCAATACAGCGGTCACTGCGGTGTTTTATCAGATTTACAAGATAGTTGTGCTTGCCTATCAGTTCATTACTGGCTGACAGATTGACAATTATGTTCGCACCGTTAATGGCGGCAATCGTGCCCGGTGATACCGGCACCCACATATCCTCACAAATTTCAACAGCAACTGTTGCACGACCGACATCAAACAAAAAGTCGGTGCCGAACGGCACCTCGCGGTTGGCAATCGTTATAGAGCGTCGGGTTTGAGCGTGTGACGCGGGAGCAAACCACCGTTTTTCATAAAATTCCTTGTAACAGGGCAAATAACTCTTGGGAACGACACAAATGCCGTTACCATACAGCACGACAGCACAATTGTATAATGCACCACAACAACGTAACGGAGCGCCGACAACAACCATAACTCGTTCATCGGCAAACTCTTTACTGAGATTGAGCAAAGCACTCTCCACACTGTCAAGCAAGTGCTCATTAGCCAATAAGTCACCGCAGGTGTAACCGCTCAAGCACAATTCGGGGGCAACGATGATTGCTGCACCGCGATCTATAGCACTATGCACGGCATTGACTATTTCGTCATAATTATATTTTACATCAGCAACGCTCACGGCAGGCACTACACTTGCCACTCGAACATAACCGTAATCTGTTGGAGTTGTCTGAGATGTATTAGCAGCCATAATTTTATATTTAACTTTTAAATGACAAAATTACAAAAAAGAAATCATAACAACTCAGGTTCTTCGCTCTTATTAAGCATTTTTTTAATTTGACAATAAAAAATATTGAATAGGATTAAATCAGCATCTATATTTAGGAATATATTTCAAGTTCCGGTGTCATATAATTATTAATTTGAAGATTGGTTGAGTGAGATAGCTACAGAATAACACGAGGTGGGTTCTATAAATTCGGTTTCCGAGCCGCATAGAGGGCAGAACCCTGTTTG
>CALDIF010000074.1 GCA_937901905.1 uncultured Porphyromonadaceae bacterium
GTTGATGGGCACTAACAGAATGGCCCATCCTCCGGGCTTCATGACGCGTTGGATTTCTTTAAAAGCCTTGTTGGCATCGTTCACATGTTCCAGCACATGGTTACAGATCACCACATCGTAGGTGTCCGACGGCTGGTCGATGGCTGTCACGTCGAGATGCAGGTCGGCGATGGGCGAGTCCAAGTCGGCGGTTGTATAGTCGAGGTTCCTCAAGGCGCGGAAACGTTTCAGGAAGGGCTGTTCAGGGGCGAAATGCAAGACTTTCAGGGGGGCCGTGAAGAAATCCGTTTTCTCTTTCAGGTAAAGCCACAGCAAACGGTGGCGTTCAAGGGAGAGGCACTTGGGGCACATCCGGTTATCGACCGCATGGCCATAGCCGTAAGGCAGGAATTTCCTGAAGTGATTGCCACACACGGGGCATTCCACCTTATTGCCCATATAGAACGGACGAATCAGGAAGCTGAACAGGTAGCTGCACCGAATCAGGAACTGCCGGGGGAAGAGCTTTGTGAATAGGGAAATCAGCTTTTTCATATCATGTGTTGTTATTGACTAATGAAAGCATCAATGATGAAAGACGCGACCAAGAGTATTTCTCTTTTTCGGTCGAGAGGCCCTTCTTGAAATCGTCATATCGCTGGTTTTCAAAGAAATCGACAAGGGCATTGGCAATCGCTGTCACGTCGGGTTTCACAGCGTAACCCACTTTGCCGTTAGGGACGATTTCCTCCAGGCCGCCCACGTCGGTCACCAGCATCGGTTTCTCAAAGTGATAGGCTATTTGGGTCACTCCGCTTTGGGTAGCCGACTTATAGGGTTGGACAACGAGGTCGGAGGCGTTGAAATAATCCTTCACCTGGTCGTCGGGGATAAACTCATCTCTGACGATGACAGCGTCGTCCAGTCCGTCATCGTGGATCATTTGCAGGTATTTCTCTTTCTCCTCATAGAACTCACCTGCGACGATCAGCTTTACGGGGAAGGCTCTCAGGCGGGGGTCGGCAAAGGCATCATCGCTGTCCAGAAAGCAGATGTATTTGCCTTTGGCCCTGGCAAGGCCCAAATTCCTGGCGGCACCGGGGCCGCTATGGTCAAGATAGCAATGGACTTGCTCAAAGAAGGCAAGATTGACGAGAAAACCGTCTTGCGCCGCATGGAAGCGGAGAAACTCGACGAGTTGCTTCACCCGGTGTTCGACCCCAGTGCAGCCAAGACCGCTAAGGTAGTTGCCAAAGGTCTGCCCGCATCACCGGGAGCCGCAACGGGTCACATCGTGTTCTTCGCCGACGATGCCGAGGAGTGGGCGAAACGCAACAAAAAAGTCATTTTGGTGCGCCTTGAGACATCGCCCGAAGACTTGCGCGGTATGACAGTGGCACAAGGTATCCTCACCGCTCGCGGTGGTATGACCAGTCATGCTGCTGTGGTTGCGCGCGGTATAGGCAAGTGCTGCGTCAGCGGAGCCGGCGACATTCTTGTTGACTATCGTGCCAAGACAGTCGAGATGAGTGGCAAGGTATATAAAGAGGGTGACTACATTTCGCTCAACGGTTCGACCGGTGAGGTTTACGAGGGTCTCGTACCCACTGTCATGCCCGACATGAGTGGTGACTTTGCCGCCGTGATGAAGTTGGCAGACAAGTACACCAAGATGGACGTGTACACCAATGCCGATTCGCCTCGCGACGCACGCGTTGCACGCAAGTTCGGTGCTCACGGCATCGGACTGTGCCGCACCGAGCATATGTTCTTTGAGGGCGACCGCATCAAGGCAATGCGCGAGATGATTATCGCTCCCGACGAGCCCAGCCGTCGCATCGCTCTTGCCAAGTTGTTACCGCTGCAACGTGGTGACTTCGAGGGCATCTTCGAGGCTATGGACGGTTACGAGGTGACCATTCGCCTGCTTGATCCGCCGTTGCATGAGTTCGTTCCTCACCAGTTGGCAACGCAAAAAGAACTTGCCGAACAAGTTGGTATGACCCTTGATGAGGTGAAACAAATTTGCAGTAACCTCGAGGAGTTCAACCCCATGCTCGGTCACCGCGGTTGCCGTTTGGGTAACACCTATCCCGAGATCACCGAGATGCAAGCACGCGCCATCATTGAAGCGGCACTCAATGTCCAAGAGCGTGGCGTGACAGTGCACCCCAAGATTATGGTTCCGCTCGTAGGTGTCCTCAAAGAAATCGAACTCCAAGCCGAGATCATCAACCGCACGGCACAACAAGTGTTTGCCGAGCGTGGCAAGACAGTCGCTTACAAGATCGGCACAATGATTGAGGTGCCGCGTGCAGCCCTCGTTGCCGACCAAATCGCCAAGGTCGCCGACTTCTTCTCGTTCGGCACCAACGATTTGACTCAGATGACATTCGGTTACTCGCGCGATGATGCTCCCAAGTTCCTCGGTTTCTACAAGAAGTTAGGCATCATCAAGACCGATCCGTTCGCAGTGCTCGACCGGGAAGGTGTCGGTCAACTTGTTGAAATGGGCACTTTGAAAGGTCGTCAAACCAAGCCGGATCTCAACGTTGGCATCTGTGGCGAGCATGGTGGCGAGCCCTCATCAGTCAAGTTCTGCGCTCGCTTGGGCATGAACTACGTGTCATGTAGCCCCTACCGCGTGCCCATCGCACGTGTTGCAGCCGCGCAAGCAGCGGTCGAAGGATAAGCGACGAAAGTTTAAACTGAACGAGTTAGGCGGACAGCCCCGATGAATAAAGGGCTTCCGCCTAACTTCGTAAATGGAGGTCGGTTCATTCCGACACACTTTGTGACGCAGAATGAACGAAAAAGATTTGGAAAATCTTTGGATTTTTTGACCCCATGATTTGGACGTGATTTGGATTGAAAGTAAGCGAGTTGGCAGGACTTTACGATAACACTTGGCAAAACGATGGGAACACAGTTTGATTTTTTATAAATATGGCACATTTGCATCGATTTTTCTTGCATTTGCATTAACACATTGAATATCAGTAGATAAAAAAGCCGCAACGAGTGCGGTCTTCACTACTTACAGTAAACCTGTTCATTACTTTCGGGAGCGATGGATTGCCGGCGGCGAGCAGGGCGAGACGTTCGGAGAGCGTGCGGTTGTCCTCGACGATGTTCATGTCGACGCCGGTGGCCTGCATCTGCGGAGTGTGAAACTTCAACAACGTTATTCCGGCATCGGCGTGGTCAACCGGCGTGAGGCAAGCCATGTCGAGGTCGAACTGCGAGACTATGCGTCCTGAGGGTTTGCCGTCCTCGTCAAGTTCTTCCTTGTTGGGTGTGAAGTATTCGACCGAGTGTGCCCGAAGATATGTCTTGAGCGGCTTGTCCCTGTTGGGCGTTCCTGCTGCTCTGCCGCCGAGATACAGACGTTGCGCGACTACGACCATCACCCTGCCACTGTTGAGTTTGACAATGAGTTAATAGCTCGTCGTGACGCGTTGCTTGCCGAGCAGGAGCGACGCGCCGCTGCAAGCGCACCCCCTGTTGCCGAGAACGAAATGCAGCCTGTGCAGGATGTTGCCACCGAGCCGGAGCAAGCCAATGAGGCGATGCCGGTGGGTGCTAACGGTAAGAAGGACTACCGTGCGGCAGGTGCCGAGCGTACGTCGCGACACATCTATGATGAGTTGGGCTTGAGCGAGGAGGGTGCCGACAAGGTTGTCGCCAACAACATCAAGGCAGCTGATGAGGCGTTGAAGAAAGCGCGTAAGGCGGCTGAAAAGGTGGGTGACAAGATTACAGACCCCGACGAAATGGTGGAGGCCGAACAACAAGCGCAAAAAGCCGTTGAGGAGGCTGAACAAACCAAGGCATTCTGGCAGGAGGTGCAAGCACGTCGCGCAGCAGTTGTCAAAGCCGAGCGTGAGCGCGTTGCGGCTGAGAAAGCGGTAGAACAGACGCAAGCCGAAAACCTAAACTACCGACTCTCTGATGAGGTTGATGAGAATGGGCACCAGTTTGTTCTCAACTCGGAGGGCAATATTGAATTCGGGCGTATTGCCGAGGACACCGGCTTGACTCCGGCTCCCATTTTGTTGAGCGAGGGAGTTATCACTAATCCCAACACAAAAGCAGGTTACGGGTTATTGCATATTGAGGCTCGCCACGGTGAGCAGATACGTTCGGCAGGTTATCGCTCTGTATTAGAGTTTATCGAGGAAGTTGCCAAAAATTATGAGGTAATCCGCAAGGGTAACGACCGTGATGGCAGAGAGACGTACATACTCCAACTTACCGACAAACACAATAACACGTTGATGGTTGAACTGTCGGGTGATGGGACATACTGGAATATTAACACCGCAGGAATTTTCAAGACTTCCTACGGTGCTGATAGAACTGTTGTGTATAACCGCCATACTACGGCTAATCAATCTGCCGAAACTGATGAAGCATCGCTCTCGGGAGAACAAAGCGGCACAACTCCCTCAACCCGCATGAACGCTCCTGCACAATCAGCTGATGTCGTTTCTGACGGCAAAGGTACGGATAATTCTCCGAGTGAGCAAGGGAAGGTTAAAAAAAGTGCCGGCGGTGAAGTGAGTTACGACCGCAGCCGCAAGATTTGGAGCGGTTTGCCTGACGGTATGAAAGTGTTTTCTAACGGCAGGGCTGACCGTTACGGCGAAGTGTACGGCTATCCCCATGTGCCGGGTGTTACCGACATTGAGCTTGTCTACGACGAGCGTCACGACGAGAGCCATGTGCGCGTGTGGGTCAGCGACCACCATGCCGAGACACCCGGGAGAATTATCGAGCGGTTGGAGCGTGAGGGTGTTGAGTTGGACTCTCACAGCGAGCGTGGTGAGTACCGTGACTTCGAGACATGGGACGATGCGGTCGCCTTTGAGCGTCATGTGCGCGAGATAGAGGCGGAGGTGCACGACCGGGGAGTCGTCGGTGATGCTGTGCCGGAGAATGCGATGCAGCCGGTGGAGGAGCCGGTTGTGCAGGATGGTGCAGGAGGAGAAGACAGTCAGGGCAATCGCTTGAATAGAGACGGCAGTCTGCACACAGAGGTTGTCGGAAGCGTTGATGAAATCACCGATGATGATTTTGAGTCATCGGACGGTGAGGTCAAGGAGCAACGTGGCATTGGAGAGGTTCAACCATTGGACAGCGAGCGCGAGCGTGAGTTGGGTGAGGCGTTGGTTGAGGTGATGCGTGGTGCCGGCATCGAGGTGGTGACTGACGAGGCTGAGGGGCAGCGTGTGCTGGACGCGGCGCGGCGTGCGATGGAGGCTCTGCGTGAGATGGGCAAAAGAAAATCAGCAACCGGAACCGCCTCCGTTCCCGAGGGGGAACATCATCACGCCGTCATTTCGGTTGCTGAATATGGTGCAAAGGTAGTAAAAAATCTCGAAACCCTTGCAAAATCCTACGAAAATATTTCTGGCCTTCGTAAGAATTTCCTCTCTGAATTGGCCTCGGTACTTGGGGCACAACACCATGGCAGCAGTAGCCAATATATTGACTTCAAGACTGCCGACGGCCGGTTGTATACCATCCGTCTTGCCGACCACAATGCACATGTCAGTGGCTTTGACAATGAAGGACGCGAAGAAGGAATCAGCATTGTTGTGACCCCGAAGCAGAACATGGGGATCAACAATGATGGTGAAGCGCATCTTGTTGAGTTCTATTACAACTCCATGAAGTTGCGCAAGGCTGAAGGGCATCCTTTTGCCGCTATCGTGCGTTCGTTGCAGCAGGCGTTGTACAGCGGTGAGTACAATGACACGACCGGGCTTGCCGAACGACAAGAGGTGAACGATGCGAACGTGTTGCGTGAGATGCGTGTGTGGCACGGCAGCGGAGCGGACTTCGACCACTTCGACCACTCGCACATGGGCGAGGGCGAGGGTGCTCAAGCCTACGGCTGGGGTACATACGTGACGGAGGTTGACGGCATCGCGAAGAGGTATGCAGAGAAGCCGTCACGGTCACAACGGCAATCCGAGGAGACAAATGTTAAGTACAAGGGCGTTGCGGTGCTACTGCCATTGGCTCACTTGCGTGCGAGCAAGCAAGGTATGACACGAGGTGAATATAGCGTTGCACTTGAGTTGCACTTGAATCCTCATTTGTCGGTCGAAAGAGCGATTGAGACTGTGCGTGAGAAGTATAGTGAGCACCCCGAGCAAGTGCGTGAGCAGATAGGTCGTGAACTTGATGCCATTGATCCCGGTGACTATGATGTCACCGAGCCGACCCGTATTCTCTACGAGGTGGAGATACCGGATAATAACGGCGGTAATTATCTATCGTGGGACAAGCCTTTGGAGCGTAGTCGCAAGAGTGATATTGTTGACCGCCTGTATGAAAAACTGCTTGCCGAGGACGCGGATGGCTCTTATGATAATGAAGCCGCCCGTAACGGTTTGGCCGATGAGTTGCGCAGTGCGTTTAACAGTGACGGGTTGCGTGGTGGCGATGTGTACGGTTCGGTCAGTGCTTTTCTGGGCGGCGACAAGGCGGCGAGCGAGTTTCTGCGTGACTGCGGTTTTGTGGGCATTGAGTACCCGACGAACTACCTGAGCGGCGGCAATGAGAGCGGCGAGAAGAACTATGTGATATTCAACGAGGGCGACGCGCGGATCACGGGCAAGGAGCGTTTTTTCCGCACGGCCGACGGTGAGGTGTACGGTTTCACTAAGGACGGTAAGATATATCTTGACCCGAAGTTGATGAACGCGGAGTCGCCTGTGCATGAGTACAGCCACTTGTGGAGCGATGCGTTGGAGGAGAGAAATCCCGAGGCATGGGCACACTTGAAGAAAGAGTTGTTCAAGGATAAGGACTTGACCGAGTGGGTGAAGAAACTTTATCCCGAACTCGCGGGTAACGAGAACGAGTTGGCGCATGAGGTGTTCAGCCACTTCAGCGGTCGTCGTGGCGCGGAGCGGATGCGTGCTGAGCAGGAACGCATGGAGCGTGAGAACAAGAACGGTGTGTTTGGCTTGGCACGCATCAAGGCGATGTTCGCACGTTTGAGAAATCTGCTGTCAAAGTTTTGGCAGATGGCGCGTGACTTGTTTGCCGGTAACAACACACGGCTTAAGGAGATGCGTGCAGAGGACTTCGCCGACATGGCGTTGGCAGACTTGCTGAATCAAACTCCGCTTCGCCCCATGGAGAAAGCGGAAAGAGTAAAAGGCAACGATGAGTCTCGTCGTGAGGTGACGCTGAATGCGGTGCGTGGCAATAGCGACATCATGTTCCAGAAGCGCGAGGAGTTGCCATTCAGCGAGAGAAATACATTCTCAACAACGATAGAGGAATTTGACCGAGTTCGCGAACGTGCTTTGCGTGAAAATGGCATTGTTGCTCCCGGATTAGCTGACATGGAAGTTGAGGTGACTCCAGTTGAGGAACATGGTTTCAAGGGAGAAAAGCCAATCTCACAAGCAAGGGAATGGGCTTTTGAGCATCTTGCTACCAAAAAAGATGAGAACGGCAACTATATTGACCGTCCAACACTAAACGACGGCACACCTTATGTTATTACTAACAACGCGATAAAAAAATACTTGTCGCAGAAGTCAATCGATAAAACCGGTGATGTCAAACTACACTTATCTGTGTTGAAGCAACTGCAAGACATTATCAAGCGTAGTATTGATGCAGAAATACATGCGAGTTACATAAAAGGCGAAGATGACGAGAGAGATGCCGATAACGGCATCATTGAAAATCAGCTTGTACATCGTCTATATGGTGCAGTAAGCCACAATGGAAAAGTTTACCGCGTCAAGACTACCGTTATTGAGGAGCGCGATGGTGAAAACCGTGCATACACCTATGAGGTGACTGATGCAGAAATAGAATTGGTCAAGACAGCTGTCTCGACCAAAGCGGAGCCTATGGGGCTTCCCCACATAGGTACTGCAAATTTACTCCAAAAAGTTGAGAAAACCAACGAAAAATGCAAAAAATTGCTTGATGAGAGTGAAAATGCCGGTGAGGGCGACAAGCCAAATGAACCCACGTTGTACCGTATACGTGAGGACGAGGCGCCAACAAAGACAGGCATCGGCTATAAGGTGTTTGTGCTGAAAGACGGCAAACTCTATCCGCCTATGGTGGCGAACCCCGGCGGCGAGGCTACGCCCGTGCACGTGTGGCTTGATGCCGATGCCGCGCCCGTGGCAGGTCTAAGCAAGACAGGGCGGCAGCAAGTCAAGGCAGGCGGCAAAGGTACGCAGGGCGGCAGCGGCAAGTTGGCTTATCGTCCGGGGTGGCACTTGGGTGAGATACCGTACGCGATACAGTTCAACCGCCTCAACCCCGCGACAGGACAACGAGAGTTGTTCCCGGCTAACTTTGTGTGGGCAGAGGTGGAGTATGCCGATGATGTGGACTATAACGACGCAGCTCGCAGCTATGGCATCAACCCCAGCGGAAAATATCAACATTCGCTTGCCGGACTGCCCTACTTGCCCGAGAACGGCGCATACAAGTACCGCACCAATCCCGACCCGAACACCGACCCGTGGATTATCACCGGCGCGATGCGCTTGAAGCGCATACTCACCCCGAGCGAGGTCGATGAAATGGTGCGTCGTGCCGGTCGCGAGCCGCAGCAACGCCAAGAGGGTGCTATCACCGACGAGCAGGTGAACGCGCTTAACGCCGCCATTGATAAAGCCACACAAGAGGACAAGTCGGTGATGCGTCGTGTGGCGGAGCAGCTGGGCGAGAAGTGGGGCGTTCCGGTCAATATATACGGCAGTGCTGATGAGGTGACGCACAGCAACGCGGAAGAACAAGCAAGTCGTCAAAGCTCGAAAGGTTGGTGGGACTCGAAAACGGGTCGAATCGGCATCGTGCTTGGTAATCACCGCGATGTGGATGATGTAAAGGCGACGATGGCTCACGAGGCAGTTGCGCACTACGGATTGCGCGAGCTGATTGGCGAGGAGCGTTATAACGAGTTCCTCGACGAGGTGTACAAGCACCTGCGCGATGACTTGAAGCAGCGTATTGACGAGCGCGCCGGTCGTGCGTTTATGAACGACACATTTGGTGAGGGCGGCAAGAAGCGAGACTATGAGTCGCACCGTCGCACGCAGGTTGACGAGTTGTTCGGCGAGTTGGCATAGAAACCGTTTGAGGAGTTTAACGGTAAGGAGCGTAACTTGTGGCAGTGGTTGAAAGCCAAGGTGCGTCATCTGTTGAACCGGTTCCTCGGCTCATTGAAGTTGCCGAAGTGGTTTACACTCGGTGATAATGAACTGCGTTACATCTTGTGGCGCAGCAAGGAGCGATTGGAGCGTGGTAAGGAACACCCGATTGACCTTGCACGTGACATCGTGAAGCGTCGCGAGCTTGGGCTTGATGGTGAGACACGGTATAGCAGGGGCAAAAAAACAACCTCCAGCGAGAGGGACGGTGCGGTTTCAGGCAATCCGTCAGCTGAAGGTCTTCCGCAGGGAGGCAGCGCGCACCTAAGCCGTTGGCCACTAACTTCTCAAACCCCTTTGGATGCTGCAAAATTACTACAAAATACCGATGTGACAATGCGTAGCGTTAGAAAAATATTGAATGAGGGCGAAATTCTTGATGGCAAGCGTGCGATAAAGACCGAGAGTCAAGCGGTGAGAGCATTGGGTAACGCTTTGCACCTTGATAAGTCGGACAGCAGCCAGTCGTACTATGGTGATTTCTATGAGGGCGACCTGATAGCCGGCGACCAAACTGTCCGTGTACGCATATCGACTCACCCGGCAAATGGGTCACGCATCGGCAATGCTCCTATCGACGATAAGATAAGTTTATTTATCCATAAGGACGGTGAGCATGTGAGCTCAAGGCAATACCGTTCATGTTCACGACAATGATTACGGACAGGAACTGTGTGAAGCGTGGCCACCTGCTGAAAGAAGTGTCAGTTCAATTCCATTCGCACGTGAGTCAGTTTGTGCAACGTCACAATCAGCAACGCTTCGATGACGTAAGCAATAAGATAACTGTACCACAACCATGACGGCGCATAGCGCGACACAAGCCACAACACAGGAATGACCGTGAGCGATAGAGCAAAGGAGATAAACAGTGCCATGCGATGTTGTGAATACAATTTGTATATTATCATCAAAACGTAGATGTAACAAAAGGGTATGAAACTGAGCGAGAAGATGCGCAATGCCCTATCACTCTCGGTTATAAGCTCAGGTTCATCGGCACCGAACAAGCGGGCTATCGCTTGAGGGTCGATCCACACGAAAAGACACGTAACAATCATCGCCACTGTAATAAAACGCAACGACTTGCGCAAAACCAAACGGAAGGCATCACTGTCGCCCTTGCCCACCTCAATGGCTCCGAGCGACTGAATGGTGCGACACACACCGGCAAGAAACAGATTGTAAATTTGTAACAAATTCATGCAAACAGCAAAGGCAAAAATGCCTATGCGCCCTTGAGACGACAAAACTATGCTATTGGAACTGAACAGCAGTAAGGTCAAGCACACCGACGCGATGGCGAGTGGAGCACCTTGTGAAATGATATTGCCGAAAGCCCTACTCGTGTGAGAGAGCGTAAAACGCAGGTGATTGTCGACATATCCGAAATGACGACACATTATCGCGATACCCACCAAGTGACCGACAACAGTAGCCGTTGACGAGCCTTCAATGCCCCAACCGAAAAATTTGATAAACACAATATCAAGAGCGAGATTGACGGCATTGTCAATCAATATCGCGACCGAAACAAGACGCGGACTGCCGTCTACACCGACCATCGTACTGAGTGCCCACATCAACATATAGACAGGCGCTCCCAACATCATGACAACGAGGTAATCGCGAGTCGGACTAAACAGTTGTTCGTTGTCACACAACCAATAAGTCACCGTGTCGGGCACGATGAGTCCGCCCATCATGAGAATCAAGCCGACACCGAGACACGATAACATTGATATAGTGAAAATGTAAGCCGCACGCTGAGTATCCTTTTTACCTATTTCCATTCCCACGAGCATACCCGCGCCCGTCGCAAGCAACATACTCAAGGTAAACATGAACTGAACCAACGGTTTTGTCAAGTTAATGGCGCTGACACCGTCCCCACCTAACAGGTTGCCAACGATAACGGCATCAACCACATTGCCCAAACACCCCGATAGAGCAATGAGGATTGAAGACCACAGGAAACGCCAAAACCGGCTATTAAAGGCTGCTTTTTCTTCGGTATTCATAATAATATCACAATCATGTGCAGTGTTAACGAGTACAAATTTACAACAAAAATCGCAAGCGACAAGTCATGGTGGGGAATATGATTTGAGAATTACGATTTTTTTAGTACCTTTGTGGAGAAAATATACCACAAGGTGCGCTGCGAGGCGGTTTGTGTCACTTAACTCGGTGACTGACAGCCACTCACATCGTGCCCATTGCGTGTTTGAAATCATATTATAACATTAATCAATACGTTCTATCAAGAATGGCAACAATCAAGTTAAAGAAAGGATTTGACCTTCCGTTGGAGGGGCAAGTGGCAGCCGATGCACAACCTGTTAAGGTTGCCGTGCCGTCCACTGTAGCCATCGTTCCTGACGACTTCACCGGCATCACTCCTCGCATGGACGTACACGCCGGCGACACGGTTCAGGCAGGTCAAGTGCTCTATCACGACAAGAACCACGAGAGCGTGAAAGTCACTTCACCCGTGAGCGGTGTGGTGAAAGAAGTTCGTCGTGGCGAACGCCGCAAGATACTCGCGGTGATTATCGAGCCTAACGGTGAGCAACGTGTGACGTTCGACACCAAGCGCAATCCCTTGGAGTTACTGCTTGAAAGCGGACTGTGGGTAATGTTGCGTCAACGCCCCTACGACGTTGTACCCAATCCGGATGTGCGTCCCCGTGACATCGTGGTGACAGCGTTCGACAGTGCTCCCCTCGCCCGCCGTTTGTACAAATTAGATGCCGAGCAAGCACGACGTGCCGAGGTTGCCGTGAAGGCTCTCTCCGGCATGACCGACGGCAAGGTGTACATCGGTGTAGCCCCCGACCAAGACATCAACGTCAACGGTGCCGAAGTCAATGTGTTTGACGGACCTCACCCCGCCGGCAATGCAGGTGTGCAACTGGCTAACATCAAGCCGGTGAATAAGGGTGAGACAGTGTGGACGTTGTCACTCGACACGTTGTTGCGCATCGGCGGTCTGCTCACCACGGGCACTGTTGACTATCGCACCACAGTGGCAATAACCGGTCCGTTGTGCGGTGAGCCTCGCGTTGCTGATGCCGTGATTGGAACCCCAATAGCCGACTTGCTCGGCGATGTTGACACCAACAGTCGCATCATCAGCGGCAACGTGCTTACGGGTGTCCAAGTGAGTGCAGAGGAGTGGTTGCGCGCACCTTATTCACAACTCACCGTCATCGCCGAGATTGCCGATCGCGATGAATTTATGGGTTGGGCAGCCCTTAAGCCGAGTCGTTACAGTATCTACCGCCTGTTCACCACGTGGCTTGCCGGCAAGCGCAACAAGCCGGTTGCACTCGATGCCCGCATCAAGGGTGGTGAGCGTGCTATCGTGCGACTTGACGAGTATGACAACATGTTGCCAATGGACATCTATGCCGAGTTCCTCATCAAGGCGATTATCGCTCGCGACATTGAGAAGATGGAACAATTGGGAGTGTACGAGATTGCTCCCGAGGACTTTGCCCTCGCCGAGTATGCCGACACGTCCAAACTCGAGTTACAGCGAATTGTGCGTGAGGGTTTGGACTACTTGCGCGCAGAGATGGAGTGAGCGTAATCATTTTTAATTGTGTATTAAATATCTCAAAAATATGAAATTCCTGCGTAAATACATGGACAAGATCAAGCCCCACTTCGAGCCCGGCGGCAAACTGGAGAAGTTGCAGTCGGTCTACGATGGAATGGAGACGTTCTTGTTCACGCCAAACACGACTGCCGGGCCTCGTGGCGTACATGTGCACGACGGCAACGACCTCAAGCGCACGATGATCACCGTGATAGTGGCGTTGCTGCCGGCTCTGTTCATGGGCATGTACAACATCGGTTACCAGCACTATCTCGCCATCGGTCAACTTGCCGAGACAGGCGGTTGGACGATATTCCTGTACGGTTTGTTGGCAATGCTGCCGGTTATCGTTGTCAGTTATGTTGTGGGACTGGGCATTGAGTTCATCGGAGCGCAAATTCATCACAAGGAGATCCAAGAGGGTTTTCTCGTGACCGGTTTGCTAATCCCGATGATTGTACCCATCAACACACCGCTGTGGATGACAGCTGTAGCCACTGCCTTTGCCGTGGTGTTCGCCAAGGAGGTATTCGGTGGCACGGGTATGAACATCTTTAATGTTGCCTTGATAACACGCGCCGTGCTCTTCTTCGGTTATCCGTCCAAGATGAGCGGCGATGCTGCCTTTGTCAAGGTTGACGACACTTTCGGTATCGGTGGAGGTTCGCTGACAGACACATTCTCGGGAGCCACTCCGTTGGGTCAGGTAGCGACCAACGTGGGAGACTCTCTCACCCTGCACGACATTGCCGGCAACACAATAGGCACATGGGACGCATTCATGGGCTTCATTGCCGGTTCTCCGGGCGAGACGTCGACACTCGCCATCCTCGTGGGTGCCGTCATTTTGCTTGTTACCGGCGTGGCTTCGTGGCGCGTGATGTGCTCGGTCTTTGTCGGTGGTTTGGCTATGGCCTCGCTCGTGCACGCTTTTCCCTCAACGACCTATGCCGCCTCGTTACTCTCGCCGTGCGACCAGTTGTGCTTGGGTGGGTTCGCTTTTGCTGCAGTCTTCATGGCGACCGACCCCGTCACCGGCGCACGCACTCACATCGGGCAGTACATCTACGGTTTCTTGATTGGCGTATTCACGATACTCATTCGAACATTCAACGGCGGATACCCCGAGGGTGCAATGCTCGCTATCTTGCTGATGAACGCTTTCGCGCCATTAATTGACCACTGCGTTGTCTCGTTCAACATCAAGCGCCGTCTCGCACGCGCCAAACAATAAACAGGCACTACTATGAACAAGAACAGCAATATTTATCAGATTGTTTACGCCGCAGTAATGGTGGTGCTCGTCGGTGCCGTGTTGGCGTTCATTTACATGGCACTCAAACCTCAACAAGACGAGAACATCGCCAACGACAAGCGTCGTCAAATCTTGAGTGCATTACACGTTGCCTCGCCCGACGATGCCTCGATTAAGGCGACATTCGAGCAATGTATCGTTCAAGACATGTTGATAGACACCTTGGGTAACGTGGTTGACACGACACTCAACGTGGCATTCGACGTGGAGATGAAAAAGAACATGAAAGAGGCACGCGAGTCTCGCGTGCTGCCGGTGTTCAAGGCTCTCAAGGACGGTGAGACCAAGTATGTCATTCCAGTGTACGGTGCGGGCTTGTGGGGTCCGATATGGGGTTATGTGGCAGTCAATGCCGACGGCAAGACTATCTACGGAGCCAACTTCAGCCACGAGAGCGAGACACCCGGTTTGGGTGCACGTATCACAGAGCCGGAGTTCCAAGCACGCTTTGACGGCAAGACGTTCTATCCCGAGGGCGAGGACTTCCACAGCGTTGAGGTCGTCAAGGTGGGTCAAAAGTCACTCACCGGTGCCGATGCCGTTGATGCGATCAGCGGTGCGACAATCACCAGTCGTGGTGTAGGGTCAATGATTGCAGAGTGCATCACGCCCTACGATGCCTTCTTGAAGAAACTTCAACAGCTCGTCGCGACACCTCTCGACGAGGGTGAGAACAACGAAGAGTAACCTTTTAAAGTTAGCATATCATGTTATCAAAACAAAATAAAGAGGTTTTATTTAACCCGTTGTCCAAGGACAATCCGGTGTTGGTGCAAATACTCGGCATCTGCTCTACCTTGGCGGTCACCGTCAGCCTCGAACCGGCTATAGTGATGGGACTGAGCGTGATAGCGGTGCTCGCGTTAAGCAATGTGATAATCTCACTAATTCGCACCACCATTCCGGCTACAATACGCATCATCGTGCAACTGGTCGTTGTTGCCGCCCTCGTGATTATGGTGCAACAATTTCTTGTCGCTTACAGTTACGACGTGAGCAAGCAGTTGTCGGTGTTTATAGGACTGATTATCACCAACTGTATCCTCATGGGACGCCTCGAAGCATTCGCGCTGAGCAATCGTCCGTGGCCGGCATTCCTTGACGGCATCGGCAACGGGCTCGGCTACATGGCGATACTGGTAATTGTAGCATTCTTCCGCGAGTTGCTCGGCAGTGGCACGCTTTTAGGCATGCAGGTCATTCCCACATGGTGCTACGAGCACGGATACGAAAACAACGGACTGATGATTTTGCCGCCGATGGCACTAATCACCGTTGCGTGTATTATATGGGTTCACCGTGCCCGCAACACCGAACTCCAGGAAAACAACTGATTATAACGATTTGGTAAACAAGAGTCATCGGGTGCAAGAATTGTCATCAATGATACATTACTCAACTCGTTGACCGTTACAATAGATTGATTATGGAAGAACTAAACTTGTTCGTAAAGTCGATTTTCATCGACAACATGATATTTTCCTACTTCCTGGGAATGTGCTCGTTCCTCGCGGTGAGCAAGAATGTCAAGACCGCATTCGGGCTCGGCATCGCCGTGACATTCATGCTCATTGTCACCATGCCGATCAACTTCTTGCTTGACCGCTATGTGCTGCAAGAGGGTGCCTTGACGTGGATAAGCGAGTCGCTTGCCGACGTTGACTTGAGTTTTCTCGGTTTGATAATGTTCATTGCCGTTATTGCCAGTGGCACACAATTGGTCGAGATGGCTGTCGAAAAGTTCTCACCGTCGCTCTACGCGTCATTGGGCATTTTCTTACCGCTCATCGCCGTTAACTGTGCCATCCTCGGTGGCGCGTTGTTCATGCAGCAGAAGGACTTTGACAGCGCATTGACCGCCACGGTCTACGGTGCCGGCAGCGGTATCGGTTGGTTGCTCGCCATCGTCGGACTTGCAGCCATACGCGAAAAATTGGCGTACAGTAACGTTCCCAAGCCGTTGCGTGGTGTAGGCATCGCCTTCATCATCACCGGTTTGATGGGCATTGCATTCATGAGTTTCATGGGTATCAAACTCTAAAACGGCATCGCTATGATTTTATTAGATACAACAATAATGACTGTTATATCGAGTGCGGCAATTTTTCTTGTCATCACGCTTGCGCTCGTGATATTGCTGCTGGTGGCTCGCCATTACCTCGTGCCACAGGGCAACGTGAAAATCACTATCAACGGTGGTGCCCAAGAGTTTGAGGCTGCGACGGGTGGCACCTTGCTACAGACCCTTCATCATCACGGCGTGATGCTCAGCAGCGCGTGCGGTGGCAAGGGCAGTTGCGGACAGTGTCGCGTTCAAGTGCCATCGGGGGGCGGTGAGATATTGCCCACCGAGACAGTTCACTTCTCACGCAAGGAGCAACAAGCCCACTGGCGACTGGGTTGCCAAGTCAAGGTAAAGGGAGACCTCGAAATCAAGGTTCCCGACAGCGTGCTCTCGGTCAAGGAATATGAGTGCACCGTGGTTAGTAACAAACTCGTGTCCTCGTTCATCAAGGAATTTATCGTGGCGTTGCCCGAGGGCGAGCACATGGACTTCATTCCGGGCAGTTATGCACAAATTCGCATTCCCACATACGAGATGAGTTACGATGCCGACATTGATAAGGAGTCGCTCGGAGACTACCTGCCCACATGGGAAAAATACGACATGTTCTCCTTGAAATGTCGCAACGATGAACCTACCGTGCGCGCCTACTCCATGGCGAACTATCCTGCCGAGGGCGACCGCTTCATGCTCACCGTGCGCATTGCCACACCGCCGTTCAAGCCCAAAGATCAGGGAACGGGGTTCATGGACGTTATGCCGGGTATCGCTTCGAGTTATATCTTCACCCTCAAGCCGGGTGACAAGGTAATCATGAGCGGTCCTTACGGTGACTTCCACCCCATTTTCGATTCCAAGAAGGAAATGATTTGGGTTGGTGGTGGTGCCGGCATGGCTCCGCTGCGTGCACAAATCATGCATATGACACGCACGCTCAACACTCGCGACCGCGAGATGCACTACTTCTACGGTGCACGCTCGCTCAGTGAGGTGTTCTACCTTGAGGACTTCCTTGCTCTCGAGAAGGATTTTCCCAACTTCCACTTCCACCTCGGTTTGGACCGTCCCGACCCTGCAGCTGATGCTGCCGGTGTGAAGTACACCGCAGGTTTCATCGCCAATGTCATGCGCGACACCTACCTTGCGGCTCACGAGGCTCCCGAGGATTGCGAATATTACATGTGCGGACCGGCAATGATGAGCAAGACAGTCAACGACCTGCTCGATTCGCTCGGTGTTGATCCGTCATCTATCCACTACGACAACTTCGGTTAAACCGACATTGGCGGTTGTTGCGAAATATGATTTTTGCAACAACCATTCTTTTAACATACATAACATTTATAACTAACCAAAATTATGGCAAACACAATTGATTTATACGAAATGCTCAAAGACTTCTTGAGCGATGAGGGTTTCAAATACACTGAAGAGGACTTCGGTTTGGCATTCCGTTATAACGAGTTGCACTTCCTGTTCATTAAAGACGAGCAAGACGACCAGTTGTTCCGTCTGCTTTTACCCGGTATTTACGAGAAGACCGAGGAAAACGAACTCGAGGTACTGCGTGCTTGCAACGACGTGACTTACGGCATAAAGGTTGTCAAGGTATTCGTGACGCAGAACAACTCGGTGAGTTGTTCTTTCGAAATTCTTGCCGACAGCACACCGGTACTCAACGACTTCGTGCCGCGTGCAGTGCGCATGCTCACTCTGGCTCGCGACCAATTCTATAACATTATTGAACAGAACAACTGACACACCCGACACAACAACATTAATCTATTACTATGAATTCAGGGTGGTTTACATCTGACGGTGTTGTAAATCAGTTTTTCGTAGATTTAGGCGATTGGTTGTGGACTTACGTCCTGCTTGCCGCGCTCGTGCTGTGCAGCATGTATTTCACGCTGCGCAGCCGTGGCGTGCAGTTCACCATGTTGCATGAGATGTTTCGCTTGTTGACCGACTCGGCGATGAGTGCCGAGGAGCGTCCGTTAACCGAGAGCGGAGCCAAGCACATCTCGTCGTTCCAAGCATTTGCTGTTTCCTTGGCGGCACGCATCGGCACGGGCAACCTTGCCGGTGTGGCGACGGCAATCGCCATAGGCGGTCCCGGTGCCGTGTTTTGGATGTGGGTGTTGGCTTTGCTTGGAGCGTCAATGGCATTCGTTGAGTCGACGCTTGCCCAACTCTACAAGCGCCACAAGGCGGACAGTTATATTGGAGGCCCCGCCTATTATATTTTGTACGGTTTGCACAGCAAGTGGCTCGCTGCGGTGTTTGCCTTTTTAGTGCCGATCACCTTCGGTTTATCATTCAACATGATACAGAGCAACACCATCTGTGATGCCATGGAGGCAGCATTCGGTTTCAACCATATTGTCGTGGGCATTATACTGGCGGTTATAGCATTAATAATCGTGTTCGGCGGCATTCAACGCATCTCTCGCGTGAGTAATATCGTTGTGCCCTTCATGGCTGTAGGTTATCTGATACTTGCCATCGTGGTGATTGTCATGAATGCCGATAAGATACCCACAGTGTTCTCTCAAATCATCAATGGAGCATTCGGCATCACCCCTGTCGCCGGTGGCACTTTAGGTATGACTATCATCATGGGTGTCAAGCGCGGGCTATTCAGCAACGAGGCCGGCGAAGGCTCAACGCCCAACGTGGCTGCCACCGCCGCAGTAACCCACCCTGTCAAGCAGGGTTTGGTGCAGGCACTCGGCGTGTTTACCGACACTCTCGTGGTGTGTTCTTGCACAGCATTCATCATTTTGCTGAGTGGTGTGTACGGCACACCCGGACTTAATGGAGTCGAGATGACGCAAAAGGCGTTAGCGAGTCAAGTGGGTAGCGTGGGACCGGCTTTTGTTGCAATAGCCATCATGTTGTTTGCATTTACCAGTATCATGGGGTACACCTACTATGGCGAGGCTAACATACGCTTTCTCACCACGCGACGGTGGATACTCAACGTGTTCCGTTTCTTTTCGGCAGGAGTTGTCGTGGTAATGGGTGCCCTTGTCAGTCTTGAGGTAGTGTGGAACATAGGTGATGTGTTCATGGCAATTGTAACCGGGGTAAACATCGTTGCCATTGTACTCCTCTCGGGCAAGGCATTCGCCCTGCTTGATGATTACCGCCGGCAAAAGCGCAACGGTGTTGTAGAACCCACTTACCACAATGCCGATGACCCTGACCTTGACGCATGGCATTGAACACGTCTACCCTTTTCAATTAAGAAAACAAATTATCTTTATGACGGATATGAACCTTAAAACACTTTTGATTACACTGACAATGATTGTGGCGACCGGCTATGCCACGGCAGGTAACAACAACGAGATTTCTTTCGATGATATTGCCCATCGCCAAACAATCACCGTCAAGGCTGTGACCGACAACATCTTGCAGGTGAGTGTGTCGCCCGACGACCGTTCCGCTATCACCAATGTTTCCCTTCTCACACCTGAAGCCGACAAGGGCGGTAGTGCCACGATTACCACTACCGAGAACGACGAGTGTATCGTGATGCGGACAGCCACGGGAATGCGAGCCCTCATTGACAAGAACATGGGCAGCCTGAGCATCAACTACGGCACAACGCTGTGTGTCACCGACATGTGTGACCGCTCCGACAGCACCATCAAGTTGTTGCATGCCGGCGATGCCTCGTTCTACGGTGCCGGTGAGCGCGGTTACTCGTTCAACCTCGCCGGCGACACGCTCATTAATTATAATGCCCAAAGTTACGGCTATCAAGGTGGCGAGCATCGCATCAATCAAATGGGCATTACAATGCCAATGGTGATTTCGTCCAAAGGTTACGGAATTTTCTTCGACGACTTCGCCAAGTCATCGCTCGCATTGAATAGCGAGAGTATTGAATATAAGACTACTTCACCCTATGTGTTGTCCTACTATATCATAGGTGGCAACGGACGAGTCGAAGATGTAGTCAAGCGTTTCACATGGCTTGTAGGACGGCAAGACCTGCCGCCGTTGTGGACTTTGGGATATATCACGTCAAAGTACGGTTACCGCGATCAACGCGAGAGCGAGGGCACCGTTGACACGCTCAAGCGTGCCGGTTACCCACTCGACGGCATCGTGTTCGACCTCTACTGGTACGGCAAAGAGGAGGACATGGGTCGTCTCGAATGGGACAAAGACCAATGGCCCGATCATCGTCGCATGCTGGCCGACTTCAAAGAGAAAGGAGTCAACGTAGTCACCATTTCACAACCCTACGTGCTGCGCAACGGTCGCGCTATTGATAACTATCGCCTCTTGGACTCCAAGGGGTTGTTGTGCAAAACCGACGGCACCGACACAACACAGAATGTAGTTATTTGGGTTGGCGAGGGAGGCATGTTCGACATGTCCAATCCCGACACCCGACGCTGGCTTGCCGACCGTTATCACAGTCTCACCGAGCAGGGAGTGACCGGATGGTGGGGTGACCTCGGTGAACCGGAGAAACACCCGCTCAGCATTCGCCACTACAACAATCTCACTGCCGAACAATATCACAACTACTACGGCAACGAGTGGAGTCGCATCATCTACGACATGTTCAAGCAGTATTATCCCGACCGTCGCTTGATGACAATGATGCGCGCCGGCACCGCCGGACTGCAACGTTACTCGGTATTCCCGTGGTCAACCGATGTGTCACGCTCATGGGGCGGACTTGCTCCGCAGGTCACCATCATGCTCAACTCGGGACTCAGCGGATTGGGATATATGTCTCATGACGTTGGTGGGTTTGCCGTTGATCCCGCAAATAAACGCGACGGTGAACTCTACATTCGCTGGTTACAATTGGGACTGTTCTCGCCCGTGCTTCGCACCCACTCGACTTATCAAGCCGAACCGTACAATTATACCGAGTTCGGTGACTTGACGTTACGCATCATTCGTCAGCGCTACGCGTGGCTACCCTATAATTACACTCTCGCCTATGAGAATGCCACAACCGGTCTGCCATTGGTGCGGCCGATTGGTCTGTACGAGCCGGGCGACGGCATTCGTCGTTACGACAAGGTGAGTGACCAGTTCCTGTGGGGTAACGAAGTGATGGTGGCACCTGTGATGACTGAAGGTGCAACCGAGCGACTGATTGAGTTTCCCGAGGGTGAATGGATTGACTACAACGACCCCACAGTGCGTTACAACGGTCACACGAGCACAGTGTATAATGCACCGATTGATGTATTGCCGGTATTCGTTCGCGCCGGCTCATTCATTCCGCAAGCACGTGGCAAGATGGAAAACACCGGCGACTACAACCCCGATGTTCTTGACATCAACTATTATCCCTCAAACGAAAACTCGCAGTACACACTATTTGACGATGACTTGCACTCCACCGGCACTACCGTTGCCGGAAAACACCGCCTCATCACATTCGAGGCATCGCCGGGCGCAGCAAATACAACTCACATTCACATTACCGGTCAAGGCACGTTCGACGGTGCAAAAGCAGGCAAGCAATACAACCTCGTGATGCAGGGCATGACAGCCAAGCCCGCTGCCGTCACTGTCAACGACAAGAAAGTGAAAGCAACCTTCGACCGCAGTGCGAACACAGTGACCGTGCCCGTTGCAATCAAGGACATTTCACAGGAAACGACAATCGTAGTGAAACGATAGACTCAATCAAGTGGAGTTGCCATTAGCAACACTCGCTTTCCCTTAGCGGTGGTGGTACCGAATATGTAGGTATCGCCACCGTCTTTCAATTTCAATCGGTCACGCAGTTGAACGGCTGTCATGTTGAAATTGCGCACAGCAACATTGGCTCGCTTCAAGGCACTGAGGCTTGCCACCGAGGCAGACACAATGCCGATGAGTCTGAATACACGTCCGGGGAAATCGTCCGCCACCCTATCACCAAGCATCAAGTGGCTGTTATCGGCAACTATCGACAAGCCGAAACGGGCTGCCACGCGTGCATGACAACCGACCTTCATCAGCGTTGCGTCGGGGTCGTACAGATAGGGACATGACTTCAAATCACCTTTCCAATATACAATCGCAGGCGATGGGTCGTCCATAGAATAGGAAAAGCGTCTATCATCGGCGACACATTCCACAACGGGCGATGATGAACGGTCGCGATCCATCACAATCAATAACTCCTTGCACTCGTTCTTGACCCCGACAACGATAACCCTACTCACAGGAGGCAACACTCGCAGCGCAGCAGTGATGTCGAGCATAGGCGACAACTTCACTATCACCCGTTTGGCAACCGACAGCAGTTGCGGAGCCAGCGTTGTCATATCGGGCTCACAGTCGGCAATGGCAAAGAAACGCTTGCCGTTAATGTCGCGCCGTGAGGGATCGACAAATACCGTGTCCACCGGTGACATGGTTTTCACGAACGACTCGGCACTGTCATTGACAACTGTCACCCCCTTGAGTGACAATGCGGCAAAATTGTGGTTGGCCAAAGCGGCAAGACGTGTATCACGTTCGACGTACGTGGCACGTGACACTTTACGAGACATATAGGAAAAATCAACTCCGAGTCCTCCCGTCAGGTCTACCAAACTGTCTCCAATCACGAGGTCAGCCTTGAGCAAGGCGGTTGACTGTGACGAGCATTGCTCCATCGACACTCGTGGCGGATACACGATGCCGGGAGTCGATGACCATTCGGGCAACTTGGTTTGTGCCAACTGCCGTCCCTCAACTTGCTGTAACATAAGCAAGCGATCGACATCGGCAGGAACGCGCTTGAATGCCAGTTTGGCAACATCGTCGGCACGGTGTTCGTCGGCACACCTCATCGTCGCGGTCATGTCACAACCTACACTCACTATTTCGCACAAATCATCGTAAGTACCTTTCATCACAATAACAGTATAAGCGGTTACAAAAGTACAAAAAGTTTTTCCCCTTCACAACATCGGCTCGGTCTACCCGATTTAATGGTGTGCAACGAGTGTAAACCGCAACCTCTCAAGCCCGTAATTCAATAACATAATGCGATAATTTATGGAACACGCCTAAAATATTTGTCCACGAACCGAAAATGTGTTAATTTTGCGAGTCAAAAACCTATTGTTTCACCTCATTAATCATTTACTGCATTGCCGAGCATCAACAAATGGCGCCCCGAGGATAGCGCCGAATTGTACAACATCACCGGTTGGGGATTGAAATACTTTTGGATTAACGAACAAGGGCACGCCATGGTCAGCCCCAAGCAGACTTGTGCCGACGTGGACTTGATTGAAGTGATGCACCAATTGGAGGAACGCAATGTCAGCACCCCCGTGCTACTGCGTTTCCCCGACATTCTTGACAATCGCATTGAGAAAATTTCGGCTTGTTTCAAGCGGGCAGCCAAGGAATACGAGTACGAGGGTGAGAATTTTATCATCTACCCCATCAAGGTTAACCAGATGCGACCCGTAGTCGAAGAGATTGTCAGTCACGGACGCAAACGCAACATCGGTCTTGAGGCAGGCAGTAAGCCCGAATTACATGCCGTGCTCGGAGTGAAGACACCCGAGGTGAGCGACCGTTCGCTCGTGATCTGCAATGGGTACAAGGACAAGGGCTACATCGAACTCGCCCTGCTCGCGCAGAAGATGGGACGACGCATATTTCTCGTAGTTGAGAAGCCCGACGAATTGCGACTTATCACTTCTATTGCCCAACGCATGGGCATACGTCCCAACCTCGGCATACGCATCAAGTTGTCAAGCAGCGGCAGTGGCAAGTGGGAAGAGAGCGGAGGTGATCGCAGCAAGTTCGGTCTCAACACCAGCGAATTGTTTAACGCGCTCGATTTCTTGAGAGAGAACGACATGACCGACTGCTTGAAACTGATACACTTCCACATCGGTAGCCAAATCACCAATATCAGGCGCATCAAGAATGCCCTGCGTGAAGCCGCCCAGTTCTACGTGCAACTCTCTCAACAAGGCTGCATGATAGACTTTATTGATATCGGTGGTGGTCTTGGTGTGGATTACGACGGCACTCGCAGCAGTGCAAGCGAGTATTCAATGAATTACTCAATTCAAGAGTATGTTAACGATGCCGTATATAGTATAGTTGACGCAGCCAACAAGAATGAACTCAAGCACCCCAACATCATCACCGAGAGCGGTCGCTCACTCACGGCTCACCACTCGGTGCTCGTGCTTGATGTCATGGAGGCAACCAGCCTCCCGCAATGGGACGATGACAACGATATCGTTGCCACCGAGGACAACGACCTCGTCAAGGACATGTTTGAGATCTACGACAAGATTAACAAGGCACGCCTTATCGAGGACTGGCACGACGCGTTACAAATTCGCGATGAGGCACTCAATCGTTTCAGCCTCGGCATGCTTGACCTACGTTCGCGCGCAATGGTGGAAAAACTCTTTTGGTCAATAGCACGCGAAGTGAATATCATTGCCAACGAGATGAAACATGCACCCGAGGAATTGCGCAGCGTAGCACGCATCTTGCCCGAAAAATACTTCTGCAATTTCTCGCTTTTCCAATCATTACCCGACATGTGGGCTGTCGATCAAGTGTTCCCGGTCATGCCGCTGGGAAGACTCAACGAACGTCCCGATCACATGGCAACGCTACAGGACATCACGTGTGACAGTGATGGCAAGATAGCCAACTTCATCTCACAACACGGTGTGGCACACGCGTTGCCGGTGCATGGGCTCAAGCCCGGTGAGCATTACTATATAGGAGTATTCCTTGTCGGTGCATACCAGGAAATTTTGGGCGACATGCACAACTTGTTCGGTGACACCAATGCCGTACATATCAATGTACACAAGGACGGTTACGACCTTAGCCAAGTGATAGAAGGCGAAACAGTGCTCGAAGTCCTCGACTACGTGGAATTCAGCTCCAAAGACCTCGTTCACAACATCAAGACATGGGTCAACGAGAGTGTCAAAGCCGGCAGCATCACCACCGAGGAAGGTAACGAGTTCATTCGCAACTATCAAAGCGGTCTTTACTCCTACACCTATCTCGAGCGATAACTCATCAAATCGACAATCATGCGTTACTTCATGCAGTTGTCCTACTGCGGTGCCAACTACCACGGGTGGCAGGTACAGCCTCACGATGTGAGCGTGCAGCAGGTCGTTGAGCACGCGCTGGCAACCTTGTTGCGCACACCGACACCGATTACCGGTGCCGGTCGCACCGATACCGGTGTGAATGCCCGCATGATGATTGCACACTTTGACACCACCACGCCCATCACCGACACAGCAGGTACAATTCGTCAACTCAATGGCATCTTACCTGCCGACATAGCCGTGCAAAGTGTGCGTCCCGTTGCCGATGACTCACACGCTCGGTTTGATGCTACGAGCCGCACTTATAAATACTTTGTACACACAGTCAAGTCGCCGTTCCTCAACCGCAGCAGTTGGCGCACGGTACACGCGCTGGATTATGACCTGATGAATGAATCAGCGGCTACACTGATGAAACATCGCGACTTCACGTCATTCTCCAAACTACACACCGACGTCAAGACCAATAACTGCATTGTCTCCTTTGCCCGTTGGGAGCGTCTTAACGAGGAGCAATGGGTGTTCACTATCACTGCCGACCGTTTCTTGCGGAATATGGTTCGCGCTGTTGTAGGGACTTTAATCGAAGTGGGACGACATCGCATGACAGTCAACGAGTTTGAGAACATCATCGACGCTCGTGACCGATGCCTCGCCGGCACCAGTATGCCTGCACATGCCCTTTATCTGTGGGATATCACCTATCCGTACTGACCGGCAAGCCCTATCGTTGATACATCAAACCGGCAGTGTCGGCTTGAAATCGCCATTAATGGTGACAAGACAGTCACAAAATCACCTCAAAAGGCTATTTGGTTAACATTAATTCCACTATAACTTTGCAACGTGAAAGAGTTACAAAGGTGAATATAAAGTAGCGGTTACTACTCAACTCGTTGAGCGACCGTATAACGTGAGTAAACAAAAACATCAAGTGCCGTGACCGATGGGAATCGGTCGCGGCACTCGTTTTATTGTCGTCAAAACTTAATCAAAGAACGACGGTTACTATTGTTGAGGCACAACCTCTGCCACCTCATCGCTGTCAAAGTCACCGAACCAATCATGCAACTTGTCAATGGCCTGTTGTTCGATTGTCGGTGTCACATACTTGCTCGCCGTGTACATAGCCCACGTCAACGCTGCAATGTCATCGGTAAACCCTATAGCCATCACTGCATCGGGTATCAAGTCGGTAGGCAAGATGAAGTAACCGAGTGCACCGTAAATCTTCATCTTATCAGCCATGGGGACAGCCGGATCTCGAGTGACGTAATATAGCACCAACGCCATGTAAATCACCTTAATACCTGCTTTCTTGGCAACCGATGCCAACTTTCCCCAAAATCCGTCTTGGGAAAAGAAATTGCGATAAGCATCAAAGTCAATCAATTTTTTTGCCATAATGGTCACTGTTTAGATGGATTGTACAAATTCAAAAATGTGACTGCAAAAAACGTGCCACCTCCACCCTATCACCCCAAGATGAGAGGTGATTATTGCAGCGTTGAAAGAATTTGTTCGACATCGAGCGGACTGATAAGCACTTTGCGAGGTTTTCCACCCACGGCAGGTCCCACAATACCGGCCGCTTCCATCTGGTCCATGATGCGACCGGCACGATTATAGCCGATCTCGAGTGTGCGCTGTAACGACGAAGTGCTCGC
This sequence comes from uncultured Porphyromonadaceae bacterium, assembly GCA_937901905.1. Lineage (GTDB taxonomy): Bacteria > Bacteroidota > Bacteroidia > Bacteroidales > Muribaculaceae > Sodaliphilus. The sequence goes on from CALDIF010000074.1 coordinate 26,902, forward strand.
TGTGTCACCACTCACTATCATGCGCAATGCCTGTTCGAACAGCGGATCTCGATCTTTGACACCTGCTGCGTCGCCGGCACCGGCACCACCGCCCTCGTTGGGTGCGGAGTATTCGGGCAACTCAAACGTCTTGTCGTGATATACATTCTTATCATTGTCCTCCTGTTGCTTGATGAACGAGCACACAGACTCAACCTCGGGTGTGTCAACGAAGGGACATTGCAAGCGGGTTGTCTCGCCGTCGACCTGGAAGAGCATGTCACCGCGACCGATGAGGCGTTGAGCACCACCTTGGTCAAGAATGATGCGACTGTCGACAAGTCCGGCAACGGCAAAGGCGATGCGACCCGGGAAATTGGTCTTTATCAATCCGGTTATCACTTGAGCCGACGGACGCTGGGTGGCAATAATCATATGGATACCGACGGCACGCGCCTTTTGAGCAATGCGCACAATGGGCGTTTCCACCTCCTTGCCGGCAGTCATAATCATGTCACTGAACTCATCGACAATAGCAACAATATAGGGCATAAACTTGTAAATCGGCTCGCCGAAGTCATTGCGCAACTCGCGCAACTCGCGCTTCCACTTGTCGTTATAGTCCACTACGTTGCGCACCTTGACCTGTTCCAACACCTCGTAACGGTTTTCCATCTCTTGCACGAGACAGTTGAGCGTGTGTACCACACGGGCGGTGTCGGTAATAATTGCGCGTTCCTCATCGGGAGCGATGGCAAGGAAATATTTCTCAAGGTCGGCATAGATGCTGAATTCCACTCGCTTGGGATCTACAAGCACCAATTTCAACTCGCTCGGACCTTTCTTGTATAACAACGACGTGATAATGGCATTCAAGCCCACACTCTTACCCTTACCTGTTGCACCGGCAACCAACAAGTGAGGCATCTTGGTCAGGTCGGCAACAAACACTTCGTTGCTGACCGTACAACCGAGGCACATGGGCAACTTTGCCTTGCTTTCCTGGAATGCTTTACTGGCAAGGACTTGGCGCATGGGCACCACTTGAGGATCCTGGTTAGGGATTTCAATTCCTATGGTACCACGTCCGGGCATTGGAGCGATGATGCGAATACCAATCGCCTTCAAACTCAACGCAATATCATCTTCGAGGTTTTTAACCTTACTCACACGAGTGCCATCAACCGGCACTATTTCAAACAAGGTTACAGTGGGACCCACATGAACCTCGATTTTCTTGATTTCAATGCCGAAGTCACCGAGGGTCTTGGTGATGCGTTCCTTGTTATATTCTTGCTCGGCAACATCAACACTCGTTGTGTTCATTTGACGGTCATCAAGCAGGTCGAGCGACGGGAAGACGTAGTGACGATATTCCCCCGTGGGATCGCCGGGATTGGTAACCGTGCGCACCTGTTCGATTTCGTTCATTTCGCCGGTTTCCATCTCGGGGTCGGTGGTAACGGGTGTTCCCCCACTGCGTCCACGAGGTTTCTTGGGAACTAAAGAATTCCCGGCATCATCGAGCGACGTATTACCGGTTGAGTCTTCAGTCTCAGGCGTGGTTTCGGCAATGGATTTCCTCTGTGTAACGGGTTTTGTGCCGGTATCAACAGCAGTATCGGGTTTGGTTGTTTGAGTGCCGGCACCGTTGTCATGCGTACCACCACCGCGAGAATGAGGCTTATTAGCCTCGTCATCATCGTTGTCGTCGTAATCGGTATTGAAGTGATCACCGTTATCACTGTCATCATAGTCCCCATCGTCAGCACCATCACGATGCACTATGCCCGATATACCGGCTGTGACACGCTCCAGCAACGGGCGACAAGCCAATCCCCAAACAATGAGCAACACGAGACTCACAGCAATCATGCCGTAATAACCCATCAAACCGTATACCCACTTGTTGACGAAATAGCCGAAATAACCTCCATAGGGAAATGTCAACCCTTTCACAAAATAGGTAGCAGCACCGATAACGATAGACCACACGATGATACTGAGGAACATCAGCGTAGAGAAGTTGAAAAAGTGTACGGTTCGTTCACGACGCATCAAACGATATCCGATAACGACACACCACACGACCAACAACACGGCTGCAATGCCCACGCCGTCGGCAATAAAAAATTGTGAAGCCGATGCTCCCAAGGCAGCCCCGACATTATCGATTTGCTCCGGGTCGGCAGCGTTTTCAATAACTGTGTAGTTCTGCACACGACTTTGATCGCTCGAACCGGAGACGAAAAACGACAGAAACGACACCGCGAGAAACAATGCTGCAAGCGAAAGTACGAGACCTGTTGTAAACCTCACACCCCAACTCGAGAATGTGGCGCGCGCGCGTTGCCATGCCGTCTGCGAGTCGGCACGCATCTGCTGTTGTTCCTGTTGACTGCGACGATATTCCTCGCTCTCTTGAACTCCCGATATATCAGGAGCGTTATTGTAACTGATATCCTTAGACATATAGTAAAATCTTGAAGATCACAAAGGTAGTAAAACTAAACTTGCCACGCAAATTTAGTTTTACCGAATATCGAGGATTAAAGTCTCCCCCTATGGATGGTCAGCCTCTCGCTCTCACTGCATGAAGCCGAGCATTTTCAGAACTTGTAATCAACTCCGATACCAAGCACCCGATTGGTGCGGTGCATCACCTCGGTGCCGGCTAACTTGGTCCCGTAATAGTCATCAACATGCTTGGTATAGTCGCTGTACATTGTCCAGAAGTAACCGAGGTTCAGGCGTAAATGCCCGGTAATGTTCACCGCTCCGCCCAAACCGACCGAGTAACTGTCGCAGGCAAAACTTGTATTAGCTTGATACTCATCACTCAAGCCGTAATCGGTGCGTTGACCGCCGGCACTTACGGTAAATCGTTTGTTGATATCCCACTCGATGCCTGCCAACACCTCATGCGTGCCACGCTTGAGAGCCTTTTCCCTGTCACCCGACATATGGGCATTCTTGTCATCGAAGAAATGATACTCGACCGTTGCACGCAGTTTGTCGGGAATAAACTCGTAACCTGCCGCCACACTGAGCAATGCGGGCATGTCGTAACGGGTCTTGACACCGTCTTGATAAGGCGCGAGTTTGTCACCGACGAGTGCCATGACCGTCGCCGCGGGCATAGGCTGCATTGTCGTGGGATTGAGCACTGTAGCGGTGAGTGTCTTGGTGTCGTTAGGAATATTGAGTTTGGTGCGGAATTCATACTTGGCGGCAAGCGTCAAGCCTCCGACACGATAATTAAGACCCAACAACGGAGCGAAACCCCAACCTTTTTGGTCGGTATCTAACGCCATTGACAACAACTCAACTTGGGGCTGCTTGAGCGTCACGTTTACGCCTCCGCGATAATAACCGCTATAATAACTCAAGCGACCGCCTATCGCTGCCGACAAGTGTTCGTTGAAACGGTATGCGAAATTCAACTGACCACCGAAGATATATTGTTTCCCCTTCATCTGTGATTTAAGATCATAGGTCGTCGGTGTCAGCGTGTTGTTCACGCTGTACAACATTGCCATCACCGGAGCCGAAAACATGGGAATACCCTCGTCGTACTTGACGTAGCCACCGCTACCCACAATGCCTATCATCGCCGACAACGACCAATCGCCCTTGCGGTATGACGCAAACAAACCCGGCACGAACGGAGCCGTGGCATCACCGTGGAACTTGTGGGTGTGGTTCTCATCGGGGAACAAAGGGAACGTGGCAGTTATGTCACGGTCTTGCCTGGGATACTGCCAGTTAAACGACAGTTGAAAACCCTCGTGAGTCCATGCGATACCTGCAGGGTTACTGTAAATAGCGTCAATGTCGCTTGTGGCTCCTCGCGCCATCATTCGATCGAAAGCAATGTGATAATTGGTGTTTGTCATCAATCCGCCGGCACTGGTCGTGAGCGCGACAATCACAATCTGTAAAAATAAAAACAATCTCTTCATAAACCAGTAATTAAAAAACCGACTGCAAAGATATAAAATTAATTCGACCTTTAGACCTTTGTATGTGGTAGAAATTATAATTATTATGTAATTATTATGTAATTATTATGTAATTATTATGTAATTATTATGCAATAATGCGTGATTTTATCATCAACGTTGTTGTCAGTCACGTCGCCAAAATGCAGGGGTGAACAACACGAGCACTGTGAATAACTCGAGTCGACCGATGAGCATCTCGGTCGCCAACAACCACTTGACCGCACACGGCAACGTGGCGAAACCGTCCACGGCAGCAGTCGAGCCGTAACCTAAGCCGTAATTGCTAATCATTGCCAATGATGTGTAAATCGAGTCAACAATGGGCACCTCAAATAGGGTTAAAATCAAAGCAACAACGAGCATCACCATCACATAAATTGCAAGGAATGCTATAACTTTGGCAACGAGTGTGTGCGACAAGACACGACCGTTAACCCTCACCGCTGTCACCGTGTTGGGGTGCAACACGCGATAAAATTCGTTTGCCGTATTCTTGAGCAAGACAATCAAGCGGTCTATCTTTGCGCCACCGCTTGTTGAGCCTGCCATACCGCCGAAAAATATCACCACCAACAACAACATGGCGATAAACTCGCCACGCGTTTCATAGTCCACAGTTGCCAAACCGGTACTTGACATTGCCGACACTGTGTCAAATAACGAGAACACGACACGATCGAGTGTCGAGGACGCATACCCCTCGGCGGTCATATTAACGAAAATAACAGCCGACACTATCAGCATCATCGCCACGTAATACTTGAACGTGTCATTGCCCCTCAATCGGGAAAATCGCCCACGCACCACGCTATATATGATGCTGAAGTTAATTCCGCCAACAAACATGAATGCCGTGACCACACCGTAAACCCAGTAGTCATTCCAATAGTGCAAACCCGCATTGCGAGTCGAGAAACCACCGGTAGCCATCGTGGTCATCGCGTGGAACACGGCATCGTACCAACCTAACGAACGGGTGAGCAAAACAGCCATCACGGCAGTGAGAATAATATAAATCAGCCATAAATCCTTGGCCGTTTGACTCACACGCGGTCGCAGACGCTCATGAGTAATACCGGTCACCTCGGCATTGAACATTGCTATTCCCCCTTTCTGGTTGAGCATGGGAATTACCGCCAACGTGAACAAGATAATACCGAGACCTCCAATCCACTGCATGATGGCGCGCCAAAACAGTATTCCTCTCGGCAATGCCTCAATATCGGTGACCACACTCGCACCCGTTGTGGTAAATCCGCTCATCGTTTCAAAAAAGGCATCGGTCACAGTGGTTAACGTACCGCTTATCAAGAATGGCAACATGCCGAACAACGAGAAGAACACCCAAATGATTGCAGTGAGCAACAACCCTTCACGACGACGCATCACGGCGTGATTGCCGGGTTTCAGCCCCATCGTCATCAGCAGACCTGCGGCTGCCGTGATGACAGATGACACCACAAATGCCAACAATGATGTCATGTCATCGTAATACCACGACACGGCGGCGGGCATGAGCATGAATGCCGCTTCAATGAACTGCAGCCAACCCTGCACACGCAGTACTACCGGGAAATTCAAACGCGTTGTCATCACTTGAAAATCCTATCCAACTTGTGAATACTACCGATGAGGCAGAACACCACAACATGGTCACCGCCACGCAGTTGTGTATCTCCCTGAACCAACATACCCTTACCGTCACGCACGACACCGGCAATGGTAAGGTCGTCGGGCAGTCGCAAGTCGCGTACGGGAGCACGAGTCACGCTGCTTCCGTCCTTAATTACCAGTTCGGCAACTTCGGCATCGGCAAGGGCCAAACATTTGGCATTGGACGTGTCGGCATCAAGCATGAGTTGAACAATACGACTCGAGGCAATCAATTTCTTGTTGATTACAGTGCCTATATTGAGCAACTCTGCCTCGTTGATATACTGCAAATTCTCGATGGACGCGATTGTCTTGCTCACGCCGTGCTCCTTTGCCATCATACAGCCCAAGATATTCGCCTCACTGACATCGGTCAATGCTACGAACACATCATAGTCGGCAATCCCCTCTTCATCAAGCAATTCGGTATCTCGAGCATCACCATTGACAATAATACAATCGGGCAATAATGTGGTCAACTCTTCGCATCTCGCATAATCGGGTTCGATAATTTTGATGCGGTAACGTCCGGCTGCCATTGTCGCTAACTGAACAGTGAGGTCACCGCCACCCATGACCAACACTTTTTCCACACCGATATGCACTTTACCACACAGGTCGACAACAGCGTTGATGTGAGCACGGGTAGTCGCAAGGTATACAATATCGTTTGCCAAGATGATGTCGGCACCGCGCGGAATAATGGTTTCGCGATTACGCTTGATTGCACAAACATGCATACGCTCGGCAACATCACCAAGATCTCGCAGACGTTTGCCGACGAGGACGCTGTTTGCTCGCAACTTCACTCCGACCACAATCAATTGTCCGTCAAACAGTTCGAACCAATTTCGCACCCATGTGCGACGCAAAGCGGTGAGCATTTCCTCACTCGCCACCTCATCGGGATAAATCAAGTTATCGACACCGATGGCATTAAAATACTCGCGGTGGCGACGATTGACAAATTCGGCATTATTGACCCTCGATACTGTCAAACGAGCACCGAGACGCTTGGCTATTGAGCATGCCAACACGTTGCGGGTTTCATCGGAAGTGACAGCGATGAACAAGTCGGCTCCGCCCACTCCGGCATTCTTGAGATCGACAAACGACACTGCGCTACCGACAACCGACATCAAGTTATAATTTTCAAGAGCAATAAGGCGACGTTCGTCACTGTCAATGACAATGATGTCTTGCTCCTCGTCACTCAGCATCTTGGCAAGATGCGTGCCGACCTCGCCCGCTCCGGCAATTACGATTCTCATGAGTGTGTTATTCGTTAAATTGTGAATTTAATCGGAGCACCTCGGCAACGACACTCTCGGCATCCATGCCGCAATCGTGATAAAGTTGTGCCGGTGTGCCTTGATGCACAAAGCGGTCTTGCACACCCAACTTGACAACAGGCGTGACAAAATCATGTTCGTTGAGCCAATCGGTCACGGCCGAACCGAGTCCGCCGGTTACCGTGCCGTCCTCGAGAGTCACAATCGCACTGTAACGTGTTGCGACCTCGTTCATTATATCATCGTCAAGCGGTTTGAGGAAAACCATGTCGTAGTGTGCCGCTTGTACACCGCGTGAGGCAAGAACTGACAATGCCTCGGTAACATGAGAGGCAATCGCGCCTATTGAAAGGACAGCAACTTTTCCGCCCTCGGCAAGACACTCACCGCGTCCTACAGCGACCCGTTCCAGTTCACAGTGCCAATCGGTCAACACCCCACGTCCGCGTGGGTATCGGATTGCCCATGGGCCTTGAGCATCGACCAGCGAGGTGTACATCAACCGTCGCAGCCAATGCTCATCGCGAGGAGCGGCTATCGTCATGCCGGGAATGTGGCGCAAATATGCCAAGTCAAACAATCCGTGATGTGTCACGCCGTCTTCTCCCACCAGTCCGCCCCGATCGATACAGAATGTGACCGGTAGTCCCAATATCGCAACGTCATGAATAATCTGGTCATAGGCACGCTGTAAAAAAGTGCTGTAAATGCAACAAAACGGACGCATTCCGTCACACGCGAGTCCACCGGCAAACGTCACTGCATGTCCCTCACTGATGCCCACATCAAAGGTGCGTTCGGGCACTTCATGCTGCATTATGTCCACACTCGTACCACCCGGCATGGCAGCGGTAATTGCCACTACCCTCTTGTCGGCTCGTGCCAACTCCAACAACGTTTGCCCCATCACAGTTTGGAACTTGGGCGGGCGGTTCTCGTTGTCTTCTTTCTCACGTTCACCTGTCAATTCGTCGAAACGACCGGGTGCATGCCATGTAGTAGGATCGGACTCGGCAGCCTGATACCCTTTACCCTTAACCGTGTGAAGGTGAACCAAACGAGGTCCGCTCATGTCCTTGATATCCCTGAACAACTTTACCAACCTCACCACATCGTGCCCGTCAAACGGGCCGAAGTAACGTATGTTGAGACCTTCAAATATGTTTTGTTGCCCTGTAAGGAACGACTTGACCGAGTTGTTGAAACGCATGATAAGTCCCTTGCGGTTCTCATTCACCATGCCATGCCGTCGCAGGAAGTTGTATGCCTTGTAACGCAGTGTATTATAACGCTTGCTCGTGGTTAGACGTGACATATATTCTCCCAATGCCCCCACGCGCTCGTCAATCGACATATCATTGTCATTGAGAATTATGAGCAGGTTATTGGGGTTATTACTCACGTTGTTAAGTCCCTCAAAAGCCAAGCCGCCACCGATGCTTGCGTCACCAATCACGGCTACTACCTTGCGATGTTTGTCACCGTTCAACTGAGCGGCTATTGCCATGCCTAAGGCTGCACTGATGCTGTTGCTCGCGTGACCGGCTGTGAACGTGTCATACTCACTCTCGGTTGGTATAGGGAAACCGCTCAAGCCCCCCGACTTGCGATTAGCGATGAACCTGTCTCGACGACCGGTCAGTATCTTGTGGGCGTACGCTTGGTGACCTACGTCCCACACGATTTTATCCTCGGGAGTGTCGAACACATAATGTAATGCCACGACAATCTCTACTGCTCCCATGCTCGAAGCGAAGTGCCCGGGGTTAGTAGACAGATGATGTATCATGAAACGACGCAACTCGGCGCACACTGCCGGCAAACGATCCACCGGCAATTTTTTCAAATCGGCAGGACTGTCAATCGCTGCAAGCAAAGGGAAATTTTCATTGGTATAGCTATCGTCGCTCATCGATCATTCTTTATTACGCACATATTTCTTGTACAGTGGAACGAACACGACAATACCACTCGCCACAACAGTGAACATTGTCATGAATGTCACTTGACGCACTCGCGATAAAAGCAAGTAACACAACAACAACCACAAGACAAGTATGAAACCGAACCTGATATAGTTACCGCTCGTCATATTCGCTAAAGCCTTTTGAGACGCAAATATACTAAAAAGATTTGTATCTTGCGAATTTAAAATCAATGAAACACTTTTAGAAAAACATTTTGAACTGTCGTAATCTCCTCAATACAGCTGCACCATGGGGGCACTCTTTGTTATGTCATCGGTCGGCGATTTCGCTGACTTCACCCACGCCATTTAAAGAACCGCATGTGAGAAAAGTCAAATCCATCTCGATGGTCAAGAATATAGACATCGTGCGTTGTAGCATGATTTTAAGTAATGTAGCAAGAAGTTCGGGGACATCTTGCATGGTGTCCCTGAACTTGTGTCGAGTTTCCGGTGTTACTCCGTAAAAGCGTTCCACCCTTGTGCACGCAACGCAACTTCGCTATTATCACGAGTTTGCAGAACTGCGCCTAATTCTTGTCGGGTGATATGACCGATAAGGCGTGCGGTTTTCATCTGTTGAACCTGCTCGTAGCAAGATAGTGGCACGGTGAATAACAACTCATAGTCTTCTCCACCGTTCATGGCAGCGGTAACAAGGTTCATGTTGAGTTCTTCGGCCATCACAGCCGTCTGATAATCAATAGGAATGCGATCCTCATAAATGCGACAACCCACACCGCTCGCTTTGCAGATGTGCAACAACTCGCTTGACAAACCGTCACTAACATCTATCATTGCAGTGGGTGTGATGCCCAATGACCTCAACTCGGCTATGACATCACGACGAGCCTCGGGCTTGAGTTGACGTTCGATAATGTATTCCCTTCCGGCAAAGTCGGGTTGAAAATCCTTAATTCCGGCACCTGCAACGCGCTCACGTTCCAATAGTTGCAAACCCATATACGCTGCACCCAAATCACCGCTCACACACACCAAGTCGGTGTCGTGCGCGCCACTACGATAAACAATCTCATCGCGAGACGCATCGCCTATGGCTGTGATACTGATGAGCAATCCGGTGACACTCGCACTCGTGTCACCGCCGACGAGGTCAACACCATAGTGTTCGCATGCCAAGCGCATACCGGCATACAACTCACTGATGTGTTCAACCGTGAACCGACGGCTTATACCTAAACTGACTGTCACTTGGCGAGGAGTACCGTTCATGGCATACACATCACTCAAGTTGACAACGACAGCCTTGTATCCGAGGTGTCTCAACGGCACGTAAGTCAAGTCGAAGTGTATACCTTCAAGCAGCAAATCGGTAGTTACGAGAGTGCAACGGTCGCCATAGTTGAGAACAGCACAATCGTCACCCACACCACGCTCAGTTGATGAGTTTTTCAATTCTATACCCTCGGTGAGTCGCTCTATCAAGCCAAACTCGCCGAGGGTTGAAATTTCAGTTTCGTTCATATAATGTCATTACTCGTTATATGTTTTAAAACCGTTTAGGTCGGGTTCTAAAATCAACAAGCAAATATCTTCATCGCTTCTGAATTCGCCTAACCCACACCCTAAACTAAATCGCGTCAGTCAAATCAATGTGTTGCTCTATTCGCTTCACCAATTGGTCGATAAAAGCGGGCTCCTCCTGTTCGAGCACACCGATGCGAATAGGCACATAAAATATACAATCACGCTTTTCAGGCGGATAATACGCGTTATTCAGTATCTTGACCGCATCTTTCTCGGTTGTCAAGATAAACTTGCGTTGTCCCTCTAACTCTTCAAGAGTTTCGAATATCTCATCAAAATCAGCTCGTGTGTAGTAATGGTGGTCATCATAGTGTATCACCTTCAAGTTGGCACCGAAGCCGAGCAGATACTTGGCGAACGGACGATGATTGGCGATACCGGTCACACACAATACCGCATCGGTCGGTCGCAAATCACGCAACGAAGCCAACGCCACACCGGGAATGGGGAATATCGGTCGGGGGTCGCCGTATCGTATAGTGCTGTAATACAGGTCAGTACTGGGGAACAACCCGAGGTTTTCACGTACCATGCGACGATCGCGTGGAGTTATATCGGGCGGACACTTGGTCACGACGACCATGTCGCTTTGCAGCACATATCTCACAGGTTCGCGCAATGTTCCCAACGGCAACAACTTGTCCTCATAGGGCAATCGTGTGTAGTCTATCAAGACAATGTTGACCTTGGGGTTAACCTTGCGATGTTGAAAAGCATCATCAAGCAAGATGAGATCCAATTCAGGGTGAATCTTGCGTAACTGCCGGATACCGGCAACACGATCCTCACAAACCGCCAACTCAATCAAGCCGTTAAACTTGTGGAAAATCTGGAAAGGCTCGTCACCAATGTCGCGCGGTGACAGTGTGTCGGTTGCGAGAATAAAGCCGGTTGTCATGCGTTTATAACCGCGGGAGATGACACCGATTTTATATCGCGAATACAATGCCTCTATTATGTACTCGACCATAGGTGTCTTACCGGTACCACCTACTGTCACATTTCCGACACTGACAACAGGAATTTTGAACTTGGTGCGTTTTATCCAACCCATATTGAACATAGTGTTGCGCACCCACACCGCAGCCCCGTAAACACGCGAACACGGCAGAAGTATCGCATTAAGCATTTTCTTGCGAATATTCTTATTCAATATTTTGGATAAAAAACTCATCAAACGGGTCTCAATCGACTTTAGAAGGTATCAAACACCCTGACTCCTGTTACATTTCCACACGATCGTACATCAAGCACAACACGTGGTTTCGGTTCATCGACTGCTGCAACATCTCATGATAGTCCCACAACATGCCCAACTGCTCGCGCATTCGAACTTGACCGTTCATCGCGATTACGCGGTTGAGCATCATGAGCCAGTCGTCCTTGATTGTAGGATAGTTCATCGTCTTGGCATCGCTATCAAGTCCGGCTTGCTCGGCAACCCATTTCACCGCGCTGTCTACACCGCCCAACTCATCAACCAGACCGATATTAAGTGCTGTCAAACCGTCCCATACGCGCCCTTCGGCAATCACCTTTATTGAGTCTTGGCTTACGCCGCGACCGGTAGCGCAACGACTGGTGAACAGGTCATAGCCATTGTTAATCATTCGCTGTAATGACTCTCGTTGAACTGCAGTCAATCGCTTGGTCGTCAGTCCCATGTCGGTGTTGGCATTGGTCTTGACCACGCTGAATTTAACACCTAATTTGTTCTCGGCGAGTTCCTGTGCGCACGGTATCACACCGAAGATGCCTATGCTGCCGGTTATTGTTGTAGGCTCAGCAAAAATGCGACCGGCACCACTCGAAATATAGTAACCTCCCGAAGCGGCATAGTCACCCATCGAGACAGCAACGGGCTTACCCTTAGCCTTGAAGTCTTCTATTGCCTTCCAAATTTGCTCACTGGCAAATGCGCTTCCACCGGGTGAATTAACACGGAGTACCATACCCTTGACATCATCGTTATCGGCAAGTTCGTCAATCAACTTAACCATCGATTCGCCATGAATACCGTTGTCCGACAGAGACTCATCGCTATCGTCAATTTCACCCACAGCATAAACCACTGCAATATGATCGTCGCTGACCGATGTCTCTTGTTTCTTTGCCAACAATGACGGTTGCACCATATTGATGTCGTCATCTTCATCAAGGCCTAAACGTGTCTTAATCTTCTTTTCAATATCCTTGCTGTAACATGTGGCGTCAACGATGTGGGCGGCAACCAATTCATCGGCTTCACGAGTGACAATGATACTGTCGACAAGAGCGTCAAGCGCAGCGGGTTCCATTCCACGAGACGCGGCAATGCTGTCACGCATCACACCCCACACTTGTCCGAGGTAATGTTCGGTTTGAAGCCTATTGGCAGGACTGATACTGTCGAGCATGTACGGTTCGACAGCACTCTTGAATGTTCCAACCCTCAACACCTGCATCTCTACACCTACATTTTGCAACAACTTCTTGAAGTACGGTATACTTGATGCGAGACCCTTGAGGTCAACCGACCCTTGAGGGTTTATAAACATGCTGTCTGCAACGCTTGCCAAGTAGTAATCACCCTGCGAATAGCCTTGATTGGCATATGAATAAATAAACTTACCCGATTGCTTAAACTCGGTCAATGCCTTGCGCAACGTGAAGAACGAAGCCGGAGCTCCGGCCAGACCGTTACTCTCAATGTAGATTCCTTCAACTTTGTCGTTAGTGGCAGCCTCCCTAATGGCGCTGACCAAACCCGTCAATGACAATGTTTCCTCGGGCATCACACCCATCATCATATCACTCATCGACGGTGTCGTGGTCGTCTCACGTTCACTTAAGGAGCCCTTCAAGTCAAGATGCAATACCGAGTGTTTTTCCACAGCGGCTGTATCTTTCTTCTCTTCCATGCCGGCAACTGCCAAACTGAACATAATTGAGGCAAACACAAAGAATGTCAATGCCAATATAACTCCCACAAAGGAGCCACACACCACCAACAGAAATTTCTTCATCATAACGCTAACGCTTTTATATCGAATTGATTAACAAATCATTATGCACATCACGCACGCTCGCGCACGTCGTGCCTGTGCTATAAATTCACAAAAATATAAAAAAAAATTCAACCACAACAATTTGTTCGTTTTTTTTCAAAAAATCAGTTTCTTTTTCTTTTTCGTACTTCTCTCCTATTGTATCAGCATCAAAATTTGTAATTGTAGATTATCTTCGTTACTTTCTATCTCTATTTTCTCTATTTTGACATCCAAGATAGTTTTATATCACATTTTTTAGTATTTTTGCAATTACATTTAATACAGAACCGACAAAAGTAAATTTTCGATGTCGAACATCAGTTTTAAAGAGAAAGCCATTAGAGCCATTGTAAAGAGTTCAATTGTGGCTTATGCAAATGGATTTTCCACAAGGCACCTATCTGAAGTCAATGATGAGAATGGTGTTATTAATATGAAAATTCACAATATTTTTATTGCTGCTTTAGGTCCTGAAATACAGTATTATTCGGCATTAGCACGATCATTAGACAGTTCTTTAGGAATATGCTTGAGAATATGGCAATTCGAATAGCCGAATTACACTATACCGTATCTCAACACGTTGAGGGTATTTTATATCGCGAACAAACCGACTATATTGCCGAGTTGCTCGAAAGTTACAAACGTTCTGAAAATCGACAAACACCACGGGTTACTGATTATGTCGGTATTTCAAGAGATCGGGGTACAGCCCTTCATAAACGGCACGAGAGTGACTACTACTTAGTGGATCCCGACACAAATATGCACTACTTGATTGAACTTAAAATCGGTGGAGACTTGGATAACAAGAAGGCTAGATCCGAGAAAGAGGCTCTTCTTGAGCAATATTGCATTTTAACAAATAAGTTGGGAACCGAAGATAATGTCCGCATACTTTTTGCGACTGCATACAATAGGTATGGAGAGGGCAGACCGTGGACACAAGGGCGTGTAAGACAATTTTTTGCACAAGAAGAACTTTGTATTAGTCGCGATTTTTGGAATCTCGTTTGCAACTACAACCATGGTTATGAGACAGTTATTGATGAATATAGGAACAATGCCAGTGTTATTAATAACGCCTTAGATGAGATTAGAGAAGCGTACTTGCCATCAAATTAATGAGATTTCCAAAAATGAATAATGATTGGCGCAAATGTTTATTGCTTGGAGACAGCAAGGACATAATCAAACGAATCCCCGACAATTCAATTGATTTAATATTAACCGATCCTCCATACAACATCGGTAAGCATTCCACCGGAAATATACCGCTACCCGGACGCTCGGCTATTAACAACGATGTGGCCGACTGGGATTTGGTAGCGTTCAATCCCGAGGAGTGGGCAGAAGAGTTCATTCGCATCTTGAAACCGACCGGGAATTTATTTATTTTCACTTCATATAACCAACTTGGCAAGTGGTATGACTGTCTTGATCACAGGTTTGACACAACAAACTTTATGATCTGGCATAAAACCAACCCTGCACCAAAAATTTTCAAAGCCGGATTTCTTAATAGTTGCGAAATGATTTTCACATGTTGGAATCGCGGACACATTTGGAATTTCATATCACAAGCCGAGATGCATAATTTCATTGAAAGCCCCATATGTATGCGTCCCGAAAGATTAAGTACACCCAAGCATCCGACGCAAAAGCCTGTTTCTATTTTAAAGAAAATGATAGAAATTGCATCAAATCCCGATGACATCATTTTTGACCCGTTTATGGGCGTTGGCTCAACAGGAGTAGCCTCTTTGGAACTCAATCGCAAGTTTATAGGTGTAGAAATCAACAGTGAATATTTTACTGCAGCCAAACACAGAATTGAAACCTTATTATCCAACGACAATTCACACCACCCAATAATTAACACACCTTATAACATGGTTAACGACGCACAACAGCCTCATGTCTCAGATGTTTCTGTGCCGTATCTTGCCTCACTTTTCGACTTTAGGGATTCAATAACACAAGAAATAATACCTTTATCGTCTGCTTCGCAAGAGCAGACAACAGGGCTTCAACCTCTCATCAAATGGCCAGGAGGAAAAGAAAAGGAACTAAAGTTCATCATTCCCAATCTGCCGGAATTCAAACGGTATTTTGAGCCTTTTGTCGGAGGAGGTTCGGTCTTCATGGCAATAAGAGCCGAAGAATATTTCATCAATGATTTTTCTGAAGAACTTATAGCACTATATGACAACATATCAACCGGTAATGATGCATTTTTTCATTATGCCGAGGTAATAGATTTGTCATGGGAGAAAATGGAAGAATTCTATCACTCTCGACCCCTCTTGAATGAATTGTATATTCAGTACCAAGAGGACAAAATCACATTAGATGAGTTAAAGCATTGCATCAAACAATTTTGCACATTGCATCGCGATGACATCATTGCCGTTGTTAATAGCGTATTCAATAACAACCTTTCATTTTTCTGTACAGAAGTTGAAAAGAACTTGACGCGCAAAATGACTCGCATGAAAGTTATTGAGAAAGAAAAGGGGACACTTCCGTTAAATGACATTAGCGATAATATCGAGACCGCGTTAAAAAGTGCTTTGTATATGTTATATCGTCATTTATACAACGACAAAAGCAACAAGAATTTAGTCCTTCGCAGCGCACTGTTTTATTTCTTGCGCAATTATGCTTATAGTGGTATGTTCAGATATAGCCGTAAAGGTGATTTTAACGTGCCTTACGGCGGTATAGCCTACAATAGTAAATTAATGAGACGCAAACTGGAATATTTCAAGTCACTACCCCTATTGGAGCATTTTGCCAATGCGCATATTTTCAATCAAGATTTCGAATCGTTTTTACGACAGACTGCGCCGACCGAGGATGATTTTATTTTTCTTGACCCACCATATGACAGCGAATTCAGCACTTATGCCCAACATTCTTTTACAAGAGAAGATCATATTAGGCTGGCAAATTATCTTCTCCACGATTGTAAAGCCAAATGGATGCTTATAATCAAAAACACTGATTTTATTTATAGCCTTTATGATGAGATAGGTATTAACATACAATCTTTCGACAAGGAGTATAACGTCAGTTTCATGAATCGAAATAATAGAAAAGTCACTCACCTGCTAATAAGGAATTACTAACTTAGAGGGCGAGTGAGCTTTTCGGTGCTACAGTAAAGTCACAACTTATCTTCGGGCGATTGTTTGACGTGATGGAGCGAATAGGCAATCACTGCGAGTGTGGCTACAAGACTCAGGGTTGCAAGCAAGGGAAATTGCCCTGCTTGAGGGACGCCGATGCGGTCAATAGCATCTCCGTCGACAAAGCCCTTTCCATCAAGCCACCACGCCACAACAACGATGCTGTTATTAAGCGCATGGGCAAGCACCGGCACCCATAACGATCGGGTCCAAACCAACAGATAACCTAACCAGGCACCAAGCAACATGCGCGGAACGAATCCGTAAAACTGCATGTGTATTGCACTGAACAACACAGCCACCGCCCAAATCGCAACGTGACAATTTACCTTGTCGTCAAGCCATCTGCCGAGGATAGCACCGCGAAACAGCATCTCCTCGGACAGTGCCGCAAGAAAACCGATTACAAGCACGCCGGCAAGCATCTGCCACAATGTGTCGGTAGTCAGCAAGGTGCGAGTTTGCACCGCTGCGACATCTTCCATTGAACGCAGAACACGTTCAACTGCATCGGGAAACACAACGCCGTTATTCCAATCAACGATCCAATTCATCAACGGCAGACCCACCACTTGCATTGCAATCACCACGGCAACAGCATTCCATGACGGAGCCTTATCCATGTACAACCCTGCGAGCGGTCGCTTCCACACTACAATCGCCAACACAGCCGCAGGCAAGATAAACATCAATAAATCTTGAAATACGGTAAGCCACAAGATGCCGTTGCGCTTTGTCGCATCTGTCCAACCCTCGGCAGTACAAAACATTCCGACAACCATGGCAAGCATCATTCCTGCCATAACAAAAAACATAAGCAGCATGAGGGCAACCGGCGTACTCATGCCACGTCTGAACGCTCTATCAGCCATTTTCTATCAATTGTAGGAACTCATCCTCGTTGATAATTCGAATACCCAACTTACCCGCTTTCTCCAACTTGGCGGGTCCCATATTCTCACCGGCAAGTACGAGAGAAGTCGCAGCAGAGATGGAACTGACATTTTTACCACCGTTGCGCTCAATCATTGACTTATATTCTTCACGCGAATGACGTGAAAAAGTGCCACTGATAACAATTTTCATGCCTGCAAGACGATCGGTGCGACCGGCTGTCTCTTCGGCTGTCAATGCCATTTGCAAACCTGCCGCGCGCAGACGTTCGACCATTTCACGATTAGCCGCAACGGCAAAATAATCAACTATGCTACCTGCAATTGTCGGTCCCACATCGGGTATAGAGGCAAGTTGCCCGACACTCATCGCCATCAACGTGTCTATATCACGAACCACGCTTGCTATACCTTTGGCGGTTGTTTCACCCACATTGGGGATGGATAATGCAAACAGCACACGAGCGAATGGAACTTCACGACTTTTCTCAATGCCTCGTAACAAGCGAGAGGCGCTACGTTCTTGCCAACGGTCAAGAGGTAGCAGTTGCTCCGGGGTGAGGTCGTAGAGGTCGGCAGGATCATTCACCAATCCCGCCTCGTGCAGTTGCATGGCAATCTCGGCTCCGATACCGTCAATATTCATCGCATGGCGACTAACAAAGTGCTCGATGCGTCCTACAATCTGCGGACTGCATCCCCAACGATTGGGACACACCCAAGCCGCCTCACCCTCAACACGATGAAGTGCTGTACCACAAACGGGGCAATGGGTAACAAAATGTATAGGTTGTGCTCCGACAACACGCCGCTTAATATCTACTCCTACAATCTTTGGAATAATCTCACCGCCTTTTTCCACATACACGCTATCACCCTCATGTATGTCAAGCGCACGAATTATGTCCTCATTGTGAAGTGATGCCCGTTTCACAACGGTGCCACTCAACAGCACCGGTTCCAAATTTGCTACAGGCGTAATCACGCCCGTTCGCCCTACCTCAAATGACACACTCTTCAGCAGTGTACTTTCTCGCTCGGGGGCAAATTTATAGGCTATAGCCCAGCGCGGAGACTTGGCTGTCGCACCCAAATTGAGTTGTTGGCGCAAATTATCAATCTTGAACACAAGTCCGTCGGTTGCGTACGGCAAATGCTTGCGTTCAACGTCCCAACGTTCTATAAAATCGGCAATAGCATCTATGCTCGGCAGGTGCTCAAGCATACCGGTCTTAAAACCCCACTTTCTCAACGCGTCTATACACTCGCTATGAGTCGCGAAGGGCAGATTATCACCCAACAGGAAGTAAAAAATTGCGTCAAGTCCACGCCGCGCGACCTCGGCACTATTCTGTAACTTTAGGGTTCCGGCGGCAGCGTTGCGCGGATTGGCAAACAGCGGTTCCTCGTTAAACGCACGCTCTCTGTTAAGACGTTCGAAACTCTCCCACGGCAGCAAAATTTCGCCTCTCACCTCAAAACGGTCGGGCAAATCGTCGGACTCGGCAATTTGGAGCGGTACGCTGCGTATGGTTATCACATTCGCCGTCACATCATCTCCTTGAACACCATCACCACGAGTCACAGCACGCACCAGCCTACTGTGCTCATAGGTCAACGAGATTGAAGTCCCGTCATATTTCATCTCTCCCACGATGTCACAGTGTTCTCCCCCCAGACCGGCGGCTGCACGACGTAAAAAATCTTGCACCTCGTCAATTGAGTAACTGTTACCCAACGACATCATGGGACGCTCATGTCTCACTTGTACAAACCCTTTGGTAATATCACTACCCACGCGTTGTGTGGGCGACAAAGGGTCGGCAAACTGCGGATATGCCTGTTCCAATTCCTCCAACTCTCGCATCAACCTGTCGTACTCGACATCGCTGATGGTGGGAGAATTCAGCACATAGTAACGATGATTATGCTCGTTCAACGCGCGCCTTAAGTCAAGAATTTGCTGCTCGAATATGTCCATTATAACAATATGATTTCAAGCATTGGAAGATACATGATTATTACACACCGGGGATACGCTTGTGATTACTTGAGTAATTGTCTGCCTATAGTGAAAGCATCACCCACCGATGTCGCTCCTATTTCACGATAAATCAGCGAAGCGCTGTCAAACGTAATCAAGCGTGCTTTTCCGAGGTCAATTTTACCGTTTTCGTCAAGTATAGACTCGTCGGCACTCATGTTAACAACTTCACCGACAACACGAACTTCGCCTTCGGGAGTCTCTTCCTCACGCACAAATCTACATTCAAGAGTCAAGGGAAACTCCTCAATTATCGGAGCATTCACATTGGGAGATTTTACCGCATGATGATCGGCGACCTCAATTTTGTTGACGCCGTACCCCTGCACGTCACCATAGTAATCGGCTGCCACGACTGTATCCACAGTGGCAAAACTCACTGTAAATGCGCCCGTAAGTCGCATGTTGTCAAGTGTTTTGCGTTTATGACCCAAGTTGAGAGCCACGTGATGCTCGCTACATTGACCGCCCCATGCGACATTCATCGCGTTAGGCACATTATTCTCATCATAGGTACCCACGATCAACACCGGCAGCGGCGCGACTACGGCACGACGTCCAAAGTCTTTTCTCATTGTACGAATATATTAAAAGTAAATAGTGTTCGATTAATTCAGTCGCATGGTTTGATATAAAACCCTCCAAACTCACGCGGCATGGCAAAATTACAAAAAAAGGCTCACATAATTGGAGTTTTTCAACAGATTTTGAGCATATAATGATTTTTTTCTATACATTTGCAGATGACAATAAAACTCAACAACAATTACTACGACATGAAAACGATTATCTCCTTAACTGTTATCTCCATTGTGGCAGCGGTAGTTGTCTCATGCAGCGGCAAGCGTCCCCTTGTGGGCAACCCGGCTCCCGTGGGCAAACTAACCTGCTACGAATACGGTGAGTCCGGCATGATGGCACAACCCGAACATGCTTTCAAGATAACGCTCAACGATGACAGTGCCACAGCGATGCTTGTCGTGTCGGGTGCCAACGACCTGCTTTTACCGGGCATGAGTTACGATGACGAGGTGTTCAAGAAACGACTTTTCGAAGGGGGCGACACCATTACGGTGCCTGCCACAATTCTTGATAGTATTGCCCAGGTTATTATCGAGCACAAGATGTATAACTACGAGGACAACTACACACCGCCATTCGAAGTGTCGGACGGCACGCAGTGGCACTGCTACGCGTCCTATAACGACGAAACATGGTTGAGCAGTGGCGGTTCCAACGCTTGGCCTGATGATAATGGTCTGAGCGTGATTAACAATATTTTGGTGACCGCTTACCGCGATGAGCGCGCCAAAAATCCCTGAATAATAACCAAATCGACAAAATAATGAAAACTCGCATTCTCGCCGGTATAACTATTTGCATGGCTATGAGTTCTTTCACATCTGCTGCCGACGACTGGAAATCCCGATACGGTCTGGAGGGGTGCGACAACCCCGTGTTTGTACGTCCCCAACGTGAAGTGCCGGGCGGACGTGTCGATGGTGCCGGCATCAACATGAATGACGGCGAAGCCTATCTCAACACTTTCTTTGACCTGAGTGGTGAGTGGCATTATGCTCCCAAATTATCTTTCTCTGAGAAGGAATACACTACACTGCACCGTGTGATCGGCTTTGCTGCTCCTAAAAGCAACTCTGACAACTACGATTACGGACGTATAATCAAGTTCAACGTCAAGCGCATTAACGGCTGCATGGCATTAGCGGTGTATCGCACCGGCTTCGACAGTTCGGAACCTGTCACGCAGTACATCGCGACTTACGACGCGTCAGGCAATCTCGTTGACGCTATGATGATGGGCGATGAGAATACCGTTGACGACCTGTTCAAGGTCGAGCCTCACGGTGATTACACGTTGCGGGGTCATTGGGCTAATATCGAAGGGGTGGTCGACGAGAATAATCCCGCACGATTTACCGTAACACTACGAAATCATTACTACATCGGTGACAAGGGCGTCGACTGGAAAATGACACGATATTACCATGTTGACAAATCGGGATATATCCTTCTTGACAGTATTTCTCGAGAAAACCAACCG
This sequence comes from uncultured Porphyromonadaceae bacterium, assembly GCA_937901905.1. Taxonomy (GTDB): domain Bacteria; phylum Bacteroidota; class Bacteroidia; order Bacteroidales; family Muribaculaceae; genus Sodaliphilus. The sequence continues at coordinate 48,563 of CALDIF010000074.1, forward strand.
CAGTTCAACACGACAGCAGCCGAGATGATCGAGATGACGCTTACGCCTCTTGCTTCGGGCTACGATAAAGTAATGACAACCCTCAACAAGATACAGCCGCAGTTGACCAAGTCCGAGCAGGGAACACGCGTGCAGGATCGTCAAGTGGAACGTATGTTTGCGTGGAACCCACAGGCATTCCTGACATGGGTGTGGCGACAACCCAAGTGCAACTTGAACGAGGTTATACACCGCAAGGTCAAGTCCGATTGCTACGTCGGACAGGTATTCAATCCGGTCAATTTCGCCGGTGGTATCGAAACCGTTACCAACACTCGCGCGCGGCGCTACTGGATTTCCATGTTACAACGTTGGAATAACGAAGACTGACCATTTTTCTCACATCTGTTTTCGTCTAACTGAATTCCGCAGCACTTTAGTTTAACTTTCTTTATAAAATCCTGAGCAACAAAATGTTGCCCAGGATATTGTCATGTCAGATTTGTCACTTATCTTAGTGCTGCATTTCAAAACAAGCAAAATCATCAATGACATGACAAAGGTACAAATAAAATCTGAGAGAGTCACTCCTTTTGGAGGGATATTTCGCGTTAGAGAGTTGTTTCAGAACTGACCACAACTAACACGACCTACACCTCTGACACAGGCAAGAGCTATGACTTCAACACGGCCACGAAGCCGAACAGCCTGCCGGTGAAGGCGCTCCCGGGCACAGGGCAACTCGTGGACAAACTTGACACAAAAGCATTCGGACTGAAGAAGACGAGCCGCATCAAGGCCTTCGTGTTCAGATTCATCAGCGTTCCCGCCAAATGGATAAGGACGGCAAGGCAATTCCAACTGAACATCTACACGGACAACCATACTTATCTAAACCCTTTTGCAATCTCTGATAACTGAGCATTCGACATCGCGGGTAACGACAGCATAAAGCCCCTGCAATGCTTGACGGGGTAAGGGGAAGGTATGCACAAATACTGCAAATCCACACAGTCACATCGGAATAATCGCCAAACCTATCAATAGATAGGCAATAATTGGAAGTCACGACTATCAGTTGCGGATTTTAGGTGATATTTCGGAAGCGACTGATGCCGTTACCGAAGCGGCAGAGTCTGGAGGATGTATATCGGATCTTATAGATTGGTTGTTTTAATTTAAGTGCCTGTCGGTGAGATATTAAGGGCTTTCTATCGCTATTTCTGGAAACGCACAATTTGTTGTGCGTTTTTTGTGCCTTTGCGTCAACTTTGCAACCAAGATCCGCAACTCGATATTCTCTTTTCGAAAATTTTCGAAAATTTTGGGCGCAAATCGCCATGAGAGGGGCGCAGCGACTGAATGGCGAGGTGTCCGAAAGCTGCCGGCGAGGCTAATACAGGAAGCCGAAGAGCCAGAGGGGCACTTTGTTGCCGAGGGTGGTTTCCACGTCGTCGATCGCCAGGAAACTGTCGGGGATGTCCTTGATTTGCTTGAATGACTTGTCCTTGCCTCCGACCTCGATGGTGTAGCGTCCGTCGATGAGGAAGTCGCCGTTGCCGCTGAACGTCAGTTTATGCCCTACCCTCAGCTGGTTGGCGAAGAATGTCTCCCGTAGATTTCCTACCGAAATGTCATCAGTCAGCGCGTACAGCAAGTTGGTGTTTTCCAGATAAACTTTGACCGGCTTGGCAAGTTGCTGCATCACGTTGCGTCCATTGAACAGACTCCCCGTCAGCGCCGCCTGGTCGAGTGCGGCAAGCAGATTGGTCACATGCTGGCGTGTGGAATTGAGCAGCTCGGCAAGCCGTGTTATATTGGGTGTGTAGGGTGTCATGCCTGCTATGATGCCGAGCAGTTGTCTTAATTTGAAGATTGTGCCTCGCTCGATGTTGATGGTCGCGGGAATGTCGGTCTCGATGATCGCATTGATGATCTGTCGTAATGCCTCGCGGTAGGAATTCTTGAGTTGATTGAAAAAAGGGTAGTATCCGTGTTGCAGATAGGTCCCGAAGTGCTCCAGTGGCTTGACCTGCCGGAGTATGCCGCTCGCGCTCTCGTCATGGCGCAGCAGCGCGTCCTCCAGGTTGATGGGCGCTATATGGCACGCCCCGATCATGTCAAGGTATTCCCTGAAGGAGAGACCCTGCAAGTAATAGGTTATGCACCTGCGCGACAAGTCAGCCACTGATTGATAGATTTTCAACAGTGACGACCCCGTGAACGCAACATGGTAACCGGGATAGGAATCGTAAATGTTCTTTATTTCTTGTGCCCAGTTGTCGTTCATATAGCGGTGCACCTCGTCAATGAAGATGTGTGTGCCGCCATGCTGATAGTGGTAGTCGACCAGTTCGAGGAGGCTGTTTCCTGTAAACCGGATGTTGTCGAGTGACACATAAATTGCTTTGCCGCCGCTGTTGTTGACTTCTTTGGCGCGTTGAAGCATGATGGTCGTCTTTCCGATGCCGCGGGCTCCCTTAATGCAAACGAGAGGCAGAGACCAATCAATCCGGTGGTAAAGGTATCGGTGCCATTTGCCCTGCGTGGAGTCCACAAGGCTTCTGGACACATTGAACAAGTAATTTGTATCCATAATGCTGACAATTAATTTCGAATGACGCTGCAAAGGTACAAAATGTATTTTAAAAAATACAATTTTGAGCTCAAAGTGTATTTTATAAAGTGCAATTTTTGCGAGTGGGCGGTTGTGAAATTATGTGTTTTGGATGGTGGTTGTCATTATTTATGGGGAAATCGGTGGCTTGTCACGTCTTCCACACAATCTCCACCGCAGAAATAGACGCTTAACAGCGAACCCACAATCTCGCTGTACTGATAGCCGTATGACACACTACGTGTGCCCAACACTTTGTCTATAACCGGACCAACGAAACGGGAAAAATGCTCCCTTACATGAAAAATACCTCCAAAAGGTGTGATTTTCTCGGATTTAATGCTTAATTTTGTCATGTCATTGAAGAATTTGCTTGTTTTGAAATGCAGCACTAAGATAAGTGAAAAATCTGACATGACAAAATCCTGGGCAACATTTTGTTGCTCAGGATTTTATAAAGAAAGTTAAACTAAAGTGCTGCGGAATTAAGGTAACAGGTCAATTCAAGTTTCCGATGTGCGCCGACTCGGAAACTTGAATGATTTCAAATCCACTTGACGTAAGCGAAGTCTTGACGATGAGGCAAGTTATTGTTCCACGGATAAACACGGAACGAATAACGGAACATGCCCGAGTAGCGAATGGGGCGATTGATGCGATAGGTCACCACGTCACCGTCCTCGGCAATCACATCGAGAGGCAATGCCTTGTAGAAACGTGGCTTACCGTCACTCTCGCGATAGAGTACCATCTCGACATTCAAGTCACGACCGAGACCGGCTGTGTTCAACTTGATGGTAATATCCATTGCTTCGCCATTGCTGGTGGCAGCGTTGAGCGAGTCGTTGATGTCAATGCCGCCCTCAACGTGTACATCGTCCCACTTCTCGGCAACACCCGACTTCCACTCGACTATCTCGCGAGCCAACTTGTAACCGTTGGCACTCAAGCGACCGGCACGGTCGGCTTGGGGGGCATAGAAACGCTCGATGTAGTCGTGCAACATGCGCGACATGGTGTAGTTGGGAGCGATGTGAGCAATCGATCGTTTGATATATTGAACCCACTCGGGCGAATAACCCTTGCTGTTCTTGGCGAAGTAGAGAGGAATAATCTCGTTCTCGAGCAGTGAGTAAATCGTGGCACTGTCAAGGCTGTCCTGCATGCCGCTGTCGGTGTAGGTCTGCTTGTCGGTAATTGCCCAACCGGCACCTTCACGATAACCCTCGTACCACCAACCGTCAAGCACGCTCAAGTTGAGCACGCCGTTCATCTCGGCTTTCTCGCCCGATGTTCCTGAAGCCTCCTGCGGACGTGTGGGCGTATTGAGCCACACGTCAACACCGGTGAGCATGCGCTTACTCAAAGTCATGTCGTAGTTCTCAAGGAAGATAATCTTGCCCTCAAACTCGGGACGCTTGGAGATCTCGACAATGCGCTTGATAAGGTCTTGACCGGCACCGTCGGCGGGATGTGCCTTACCGGCAAAGATGAACTGCACGGGGAACTGCGGGTTGTTAACGATGCGCGAGAGACGCTCAAGGTCGGTGAACAACAGGTATGCACGCTTGTAAGTGGCAAAACGACGCGCGAAACCGATAAGCAAAGCGTTGGGGTTGATCTTGTCAACAATACTCATGATGCGCGAGGGATCACCCTGATTACGCAACCAGTTGGCCGTGAAGTCGCGCTTGACAAAGTTGATAAACTTGTTCTTGAGGCGCATACGCATCTCCCACACTTGCTCGTCGGGCACGGTGAGAATGTTTGCCCACGCGGCTTCCTCGCCCTGGTGCTCCATGAAGTCGGCTCCGAACTTGTCGTTGTAGAATTCCTTCCACTCGCTCGCTGCCCAAGTGGGCATATGTACGCCGTTGGTGACGTATCCCACGTGGGACTCCTCGGCTGCGTAACCCTTCCAGATGCCCTTGAACATCTCCTTGGACACCTCGCCGTGCAACCAACTCACGCCATTGCTCTCCTGGGTGGTGTTCAAGGCGAACACGCTCATTGAGAAGCGCTCGTCGCTGTCGGGGTTCTCACGACCCATGTTCATCAAGTCGCGCCACTCGATACCCAACTTGGCGGGGAACTCGTTGATATACTTGTAGAACAATCCTTCCTCGAAGTAGTCATGACCGGCAGGCACCGGAGTGTGAACGGTGTACAACGAGGTGGCACGCACCACCTCCAAGGCCTCGTTGAAGGTGAGTCCCTCGTCTTGAACGTAGTCGACAAGACGTTGCAAATTGAGCAACGCGGCATGACCCTCGTTGCAGTGGTAAATTTGGCTCTTGATACCGAGGCGTTTGAGCAACAACACGCCACCGATACCGAGCAAGTACTCTTGCTTGATGCGATTTTCCCAATCACCACCATAGAGTCTGTGAGTGATGGGGCGATCAAACTCGCTGTTGAGGTCAATGTCGGTGTCGAGCAGATATAACTTCATGCGACCCACATTGACACGCCAAATGTTAGAATAGATGATACGACCCGGATAGGGAACCTCAAGTATCAACTGTTGACCGCGCTCGTCAAGCACCGGCTCGAGGGGAAGGCGGTTGAAGTTTTGGGCTTCGTACTTCGCAATTTGTTGACCGTCGAGGGCGAGGGTCTGGGTGAAGTAGCCGTAGCGATACAGGAAGCCCACAGCAGTCATGTTGATGCAACGGTCGCTTGCCTCCTTGATGTAGTCACCGGCGAGAATACCGAGACCGCCCGAATAGATTTTCAATGCGTTACACAAACCGTACTCCATGCTGAAGTAGGACACCGAGGGCAGGTCGTTGCGCATGGGAACGCTCATGTACTGCTCGAAACTGCTGTACACCTTGTCAATGCGCTCCATCATAGCCTCATCACGAGTAATTTCCTCAAAACGCGCTGCTTTCATCTTTTGCAGCATCATCACGGGATTTTCGCCCGTCGAACGCCACAAGTCACGATCAAGGTCATGGAACAAGGTCTTACCCTCACTGTTCCACACCCACCACAGGTTCTTGGCGAGTTCCTCGAGTTTCTTCAATCGACCCGGGAGTTCGCTCTTGACTGTAACATTTCTCCACACGGGAGAGTTGCAGTTGCTAACTTGAATCTTCATAAACCTAAAATTATGTGGAATAATTATTTCTTATTGTTCTTATTTGAATGTGTTGATTAATTCTTGTTCGAGAACGATTCGAGTGGAGCATCAAGGCAACATGTCGCCTCGCACCCGACTGCTCACACCGACAGTCGCGAGGCAGCCGATTGCAATGCCTTCTCGTACGCCGCCATGTAAAACCGCATGAAGTTGTCCCACGACGCCACTTTGGAGGTGGCACGCGCTGTCTTGGACAAGCGACGCCACTTGGCTTCGTCTCGCATATACATTGTGATTATTGCGTTGGCTATCGCAGTGACCGTCTCGCCATAGTTGGAATCGGTGCGATGTATCACCTTGACGGCACTTGCCAACTCGTCGTCACCGCAAGTGTCAAGCACCCATTGACCGAAGCCGGCGAGCGTTGTTGTCACTGTGGGTACGCCGAAGGCGACACTCTCAAGCGGTGTATACCCCCAGGGCTCGTAATAACTCGGGAACACCGTGAGGTCAAACCCGGGCAACAGGTCATAGTAACTCATGTCAAAAATGCCGTCGTTGCCGTCGAGGTAACACGGCACGTCTATCACCTTGAGCATGTCGTGAGTCTCGTTGTGTATGCCCAGCGAGTTGATGCGATTGTAGATGGCATCATCGCCCTCGTTGTTCAAATTGTGGGTGATAACGGGGTTGAACAGGCGATGCTTGATGCCGCCACGCAGTGCCGCCACCAAGTCGGCACGCGGCGACTTCAGCCACGCCGGCACGAGCACGAATGCCACTACCTTGCGACTGAGCGTGTTGGACAACTGTCCGAGCGAAAAACGCACCATGTTGAGTGCATCAAGATACACGTCAATGCCCTTGTTGCGGAACTCGCAGCGACCGCTCGTCGCCACCAACATCGTGTCGGGCGCGAGATGTTCGCCGGTGAGAGCCTCGGCAACGGCAAGCAGTTTCTCGCGTGCCGCGGCACGGGCTCGCGGCATCTTCTCGCCCCGGGGAACGAAGTTTTGTTCAAACGCATTGGGTGTCACCAACGGAGCGCGCTCGAGCAGTTGGGTACATTCGCGAGCCGTAACCTCGCTAACCGTGGTGAACGAGTCACTCTGTCGGGCGGCAGCCTTCTCGAGTGAGTGTTTCGACTGCATGTTGAGCTCGCCTGCCATTTGGTCGCCGTTGTAGCCGCTCATGTAGTCATAGAGGGGCTTGCCGTTGCCACTGATGCTGCGCCCTATGCACGTGGCATGGGTGGTGAAGACGGTTGCCACTCGCGGCATGCGCAACTTCACGTGCAGCAACCCCATGCCCGTAGTCCACTCGTCAAAGTGCGCCACCACGTCGGCGGCATTGCTCGACGCGACGATACTCTCGATAACAAGAGCCGAACCGACAGCAAACATACAACTCTCGTCGTAGTCGCCGTAAGCGTGTAACGAGTCGACACCGAAGTGTTGCCACATCTCGGCATATATCATGTTCTTGAGTTTGAACAAGCCGTGGTAGTCTACTAAAATTACAACCGGCTTGCCCGGTACGTTCCACCGCCCCACCCTCACTTTGATGCCGTGAGGCATGGTCGTTGTGCGCAACCACTTGTCAAGGGGCGTTTTTCCCTCAATGAAGTAAGGTGAGGGTTCGGTCTGCCAAATGTCCGGACCGATAAAGAACACCCTGTCTTTGAATTGTTGTTGGAGAGTTTTCGCCTTAGTGGACAACACGGCATAAATACCTCCCACTTTGTTGCAAACTTCCCAACTCGTTTCAAACAATATGTCAAGCATAGAATGATTTGTAATTTTCGGACGGCAAAGTTACTAATTTTTTTCTCTCATGACCAATTAAAGTAAGACACTCATGGTGGCGGAGGTGTCGACCGAGTGTACTAAACTGCCCATTGACAGCGAATTGTGCATATTGACCGTTTGTTTTATTAAAAGTTGTTAAAAGTTTTCAAAGAAGGTCATTGGCAGTGATTTACAAAAAGTGCAATCGTTTGCCATACAAATTTCCTCAGGTCTCTTGTCGCTCCTGAATGCACGTAAATTTGTAATTAGTTTATATCTCTCGTCAATCGGCGTAGAGCCCGTCGGGCGAAATATAGATAACCGTGGGTGGAGCGCAGCGTAACCTACGGATAACATACGACACCGCACTCAGCCTCCGGAGGAGACCATATCTCGTCGACCGAAGGGCCGGTACTGTGGCACTGCGACCTCGGAGAGGTCGAACTGTCTGTAAACCTCTGTAATTAGGTAAATTCGATAAATTCGTAGTTAATTTCTTGTCCGACCTGTCACACGGCATCGTCGCCCGGGAAGCGACATACGGCACGAGCAGATGGGTCGGCTTTCAGCCGACTTCACCCTCTTTCACCCTGCCCACGGTGTCGCTGCGCTCCACCGCGGGTTACACAGATTACTCGCCCTTTGGGCGAGACGCTGTTGCCGGCAACTATGGATAGTGATGAAGTTCCTCTACGAGGCACATCTTCTGCCGTGTCGACCGGACCAAGCGGCGTGGGTCTACGACCCACTTGCATGGTCTTTCGAACAACATCGGCTCTCATAAACCTCTCGTAAAACCTCATGTCTATCTGCGTCTATCTCTCACTCTCATAAATTTTCGTAAATCTGTAATTAGATTAATTCGTGAAATTCGTAGTTAATTTCTTGTCCGACCGGTCTGACATCGTCTGACCCCATCGCCCTGTGGGCGAGACGATGTTGCCGTTATGAGTCTTGTTACGCTTCCTCACGGGCTCTACATCGGCACGGTTGTCTCTCGTGAATTGATGTCAATAAACCGAAAAAAGAGGAGGGCACTATCGTGAGTGCCCCCCTCTTTTCGGTTGCCCTTTAACGGGTCGTCAAGGAACTTATTTCTTGTCCCAACGCAGGTTCCAGATGGCGATGCGATCCTTGTTTGCCGTAGCAGTCTGGCTCGGGGCGAGGTTGGTGATGACAATTTGGAAGTCACCGCTCACATCGATAGTTTGCTCGTGTGAGAACTTCACCTTGCGGTCGGTGGTGGCGATGTCCTTGGCTAACGAGAATGTCTTAGCCACTTGACCGTTCTGCATGATGTCGACGCGAATCGCAGCCTTGGTGTCGCTATAGGGGAAGCCGTAGTCGAAGTACAACTTCTCGATGCCACCGCTCAATGTGGGCGATGTCACGACAGCGGGAGTGTAGTCGGTGCCGTTGTAACTGCCGGTGCGACCGTTGAGGCACACTGCATAGGCGAACTCGTTGGGGTTGTCGTCGCGAGTGCCGATGAAGTCGAAGTTAGGTGCCGTTTGTGTGCCCTCGGCTGCGCCGGCAAACAGTGCGCAGGACTTCATTGTCCAACCGGCAGTTGTGGTAAAGTCGATATAATAACTTGACGTATTACCGCTGTTGCCCGTTTCGAAGTCGGCGCGAGTGGCATTGGTGGGTTGGGGCTGCGGAGTGTCACCGCCACCGCCGGTACCGGCTTGACCGAAAATCACGTCGTCAAGACACCATGTAGCGTAATTGGCATCGCTGCTTGCCGCATAGCACCAGCCCACGAAGTAGGTGCCCGCGTAAGCGCTGAGGTCAATCTCACACGTCACCCAGTCGCTGTAACCGCTTGTGGGAGCGGTAGCGAACCTGCCGGGAAGTTCAATCTTGGTAGCGTCGGTCGGGTCGCTCGAGTTGAGCAAGTAGACCTTGAACGTAGTGGTCGTGCTGCCATAGCCGTTCACCTGGGTGCGGAACGAGAGCGTCTTGTCGGTAGCGTTCTTGATGTCAAGTGCCGGAGTGATGAGCCAACTCTCGAACGGAGCGGTACCCTTGTAACCGGTCATTGCAGCGTAAGCGTTGCTGTTGAATGTGGTCTGATACCAGTCTTTGTTACCCTGAACCATCACGTGTACCCAGTCGCCGGGCAATCCGCTCTCGAAGCCCTCGTTGAGCGAGGTGACACCACCGCTGATGACGGAGAGTTTGAACTCGCTCACATCGCCCGAGTTGCCGGTGACAGCGTTGGTGTTCATGTAAGTTCCGAGGTCACCCTTGACCATGATAACGGTCTTGTAAACAGCCTCGTTGTCACGCAAGTTGGCTTGGTTGCGCAGTGCGGTGCCGTCGGGCAGGGCGATGATAAGACACTTGGTGATGTCGGTCTCGGTGGGGTCATCGGCAAGCACGAGCGTGTTGGCAAGCGTTGTCGGAGCAGTCCACTCGATGTCGGCGCTCGAAGCGACAGTTGTCTTCTCGGGAGCCACAGCACCCACGGCGAATGCCTTGAACCATGCGTCGGTAATCTCTTTGCCCTCGGCCTTGGCGGCAAGAGCCTCGGCTACAGTGTACGGATCCTTTTGCAAGCCCTTGGTGTCGGTGGTGAAGCCGATGCAGTCCTCGGTGCCGCGAATGTAAAGTTGCCACGTGTCGGAGCCGTAGAAACTGAGCAAACCGATTACGCTACCTTCACCCATGGGCAACATCTGTGCGCGGAAGTTAGCGTAGTTGCTGTTACGCATGATCAACGTGTTGCCATCGGCATCGGTGATGTTGCGGTTGGTGGTCTTGTCACTCTCGCTGAAGGGAACAGTACCGTTTGCCTCGGGGAACTTCACGTTATTGAGTTTGATGAGTTTGCCTTGATACTTGAGCAAGGTTTCCTTGTCGGTCTTACCCTGGAAGTCGGTGATGCTGACCACCTCGGGCTGGACGTTGGCATGAGTCGGGTCGGGCAGACCGTTCAGTTCGACCATGCTTTCCCACATCTCAAGTGACAGGAAAGTTGCCTCCCATGCGTTTCCGGCCGAGTACCATGCGGGATAGCCCAACTGTTGCATACCGTTGTACTTACCGATGAACTTGTCCTTGAGGTTGATGACGACCTCTTGCCCGGTGCGATAGGTCGTGTTGAGCGAGTTGCCGTTAATGGAGATGGCGATTGAACCGGTGCCGTCGCAAATGTACATGCTCTTGTAGATATTGCCACTCTCGTCGTTACTGGTGATCCAGCCGTGAATGACAATGTCCTCCTTGATGGTGTCGATGTAGTTGCGTGCGTCGTCCCAATAACGCTCCTTGAGTTCGGCGATCGTTGTGTTGGGCGTGAGCGATGCCGTCGGCACCTGGATGGGCGGCATGTCGAACTTGTCGTTGCAACCCACTGCGATGCCCAGCAACAGCAACATGGTCAGATAGAAATTAAAACGTTTCATAATCGTTCTGGTATGTTATTTTGTTATTATTCTTGTGGTTGAAAAATGTTAGAGTGGTATTGCAACAGTTTAGAACTTGAAGCCTACGTTGAGATACATCTTGAAGCCTTGAGCGAAATAGTACTTGTTGGGGTACTTGCTCGTCGAGAATGTCTTGTAGTCGAAACGACCCTGTTGATAGCCGCCCGTCATGATTTTGGTGTTATTCAAGATGTTGTCGAAGTTGAGGTTGAAGTTGAGCGAATGACGACGGTTGAGGTAAATCACGTGACCGATCGAGGCTCCCAACACGAACGCGTCGTTGAGTTTCTCTTGAGTGGTGATTTGACGTTGCAAAGCGATCAACTCCTCCTCGGTATCTGCCATCGACCACAAGTTGTCGATGCTCTCGTGACGCACGGGCGACAGGTCTACGTAAGCCTTGTTCATGTACGTGGCGCTCAGTTCGAAGAACCACATCTTGGGAGCAGACCAGTTGAGGCTCACCGTGTAAGCCTCTTGAGGAGTGCCACCTACGTAGAAGTTCTTCAGATAAACCGTTTGGGTGACATCGGGTTGCGACCCGTTCTCGTAGGAACGTGTACCCAACGGACGGTTCTTGTACTGATAGCGAGCGATGTTGGCGGCTCCGCTCAAGGTGATGCTCGGGGTGAGTTTGAAACTTGCTCCGATTTCAATGCCCTTGTACACCTTGTGTACTCCGGTGAGAGCGTAGTTCATGAAAGTACCGGCAAGGTCATCGTAGAATGCGGTGCGCTCGGTTGCATCGCGTTGGTCGGTGATAAACGCGGTCACGACCGCTTTGAAGCGACGCAGACTGAGGGCGTAACTCAAGTCGGCACTCGCCACTTTCTCGCTGCTGAGGTTGAGAATAACGTCGTCCTTGATGCGCGGTGACACATAGGCATTGTAGGGCAGCGGAGCATGCGTGCCGTAGTACACGTGAGCCGAGATGCTGTTGCGACCGTCGGGTTTGTAGGTTAAGCCCGCCTTGAAAGCCGCGTTGATAAACTCGTGGTGTGAACCCTTGCCTAACGAGTTCTCGGGCGCACGACCGTTGCGCATCTTACCGTCGCGTTGGAAGTTGGTGTAACTCGCCTTGAGCGTGTAGTTCAAGTCCCAGTTGGCAAGATTGATGCTCACCTGCTTCCAAATGTTAAGGTTGACGGTGTTGATGTTGTAGTCGTAGCCGAAACGGTCGCCCTTATAGATCTTGCGATTGGGGTTGTCAACATCGTTTTGAGCCATGCCCGGATCATCGGGGAAGTCACGCTCGGCATATTGGTCAACATCGAGCCAATATTGTCCGCCCAGCAGGTCTTTCATGGTCTTGTAGTAACTTGCCACCGTGTAGCCCGCGCCGATGCCGCCTTGCAGCGTCACCTTGTCGGTCAAGCGGTGATTGAGCGTGCTGTTGAGTTGCCACACGGCTTGGTTGCTGTGGCGCTTTTCAACGATATAGGTCGAGCCCTTCTCGGTGCCCGTCTTGTCTGCCATGTAACTGTTCAGGTAGTTTGCCTGATACAACTCGTCCCAGTTGAGTTGTCGCATGTCTTCCTCGTTGCGCCAACGATAGTCGTACATGTCGTAAGTGTCGGGGTCGGTGGCGAAGTAACTGGGCAAGTAGCGGTAGTAGTCGGGACGCGGGTCACGAGCGTTGTACCAGTTGAGGGCACTCGACGCGTAGAACGACTTGTGGAATGCGATACCGGTGTTGAGCGAGGTTCCCATCTTGGGGGTCCACACCCAGTTGAGTATGACGGTGGGGTCGAAACTCTCGACAACGCGAGCATTGCGCTTCTTGCCCTCTTGCCAACCCCAGTTGGGGTTGTACAGGTGACTGCCGGCGAGGTCGTAAGCCTCCTCGAAGGTCGCGCTGTTGCTGGCACGCTTGGTGGGAGCACCGAACGTGGTGAGTGCCAACGAGTGCTGTGAGTTAAACACCTTTTGCACCGCGAGGAAGTATCCGTAACTGTTATAGAACGAGCCCGGAATGATACCCTCGTTGGCATAGCGACCGACTGCGCTGAACGTGATTGCCCAGCCGTTCTTCATCAAGCCGGTGGCATGGGTGAGCATGCCGCGGAAACGATAGTTGCCGTTAGTGTAGGCCAAACCGATACGGGTGCCCGGTGCATAGTCTTTAGCAAAGGTGCGAATGTTGTTGGCTCCGCCAATGCCGCCGAAGGCGTAACTCGTCGCTTCGAGACCCATGCCGACGGCGCGACTGCGGAACGCCTGGCTCATACCGCCCGTCATCGAGTAGTTGAAGCGACCGCGAATAGCATCGTTAAACGACACGCCATTGATGTAAGTGTTGGTGTACTCGCTGTTATAACCGCGAATGCGGAAGCGCATCAGCGAGAAGTCGAAACTCGCGCTCTGGTAGAAGGGGTTGTCCGAGGCTCCCGACAGGGTTGCCACCGACTGTGATTGTCCTTCCTCGTCCTCAAGTTCGCTCTCCGACAACACGACATCACTGAAGGCGACATTGTTCTCGTCGTCACTTGATGTGAATGATGTCGGGTCGAGAATAACAGTGCCGATGTTGTCGACAATGCCCGAAAAGATCTCTACCGAGCGGCTCCAATCCTTGTAGCCGTAGCCCAGCACGAGCAAGATGTCGCGTCCCGTCTGAGGTGTGATGAGGCGGAAGTCTCCATCGGGGCCGGTCGTGACGGTAGTGCCGTCATTATCCAGCATTACCGTCGCCCCGGCAACGGGGAGTCCGCTCTTTGCATCAATCACCACACCCTGCACACCGCTCTGGGCGAACGAGGGCAGCACAGCGAGTAACGCAAGCAGCAAAAACAGTTTTAGTTTCATAAGATCTGTTGTTAATATTACTTATTGGTTAAATTATTTGCTACGTTTCGGTTAAATTAACTAAAAATATACGGTTGTCACGGCTTACTTATAGTTAAAGTTTTCAAAAGTACAACTTTTTTCCAAATTAGGCAAATAAATCGGTGTTCAGGTCAAATTTTATTGTATAGCAGGCGGTGCCGATTGCTGCAATGACCTGCAGGACACCGGTGACGCGTACAAATTCTGCAATAGGTTACCGATTATTCGCTACGGTAATTAATGAGGTATACGTGATCGGTGGCGCGAGTTACGGCGGTGTATAGCCAGCGGTGGTAGTCGAGTGTTGTTGCCGCTTCGGGTGCAATGCCTCCCATGTCGACAAACACGTTGCGCCATTGACCGCCTTGTGCCTTGTGACAAGTGACAGCATAGCCGTACTTGACTTGTAGCGCGTTAAAATAGGGATGTTCTTTAAGGGCCTTAAAACGGCTTCGCTTGTCTCCGCTCAATTCGTTCCACACCTCGTTGAACAGTCGTTCCTGTTGCTCGCGAGTTAGTGCCGGTGTGTCGCTCAACAGGCTGTCGACAACAACTTTTACCTCAATTTCAACTCCGTCATGATCGACAAGTTCGACCTCGGCTGTGAGGAATTGCAGTCCGTAACGATGCTCAATGTCGCCCCTGACACGTCTCACCCTCAAGGCATCTCCATTGGCTATGAAATCAAATGAGTCGTACTCCCTAGTCCAGTAGTAATTGTTCTTGACCACCATGAGTAGGTCGCCTGTCGATAGTAACTCCTCGCGGTACAGTATACTGCCGCGTATGCCACGGTTAAACAGGGTGGCGCGCTTGTTGCTGCGTGTGACAATAACCGTTTGTTCAATGCCGTCGCGGTCATAGCAGTCGCTCACCGTTTCGAGTAAAAACTCGCTGCTGACCGCCACACAGTCGTCGCTCGTGGTGACATCGATTTGCGGCATGACGTAGTTGCCACTCTCTATTATCTCTCGTAACATTGTTGCCGCACGCAAGATACCGCTCTCCAAGGCTTGTCGCGCGACCTGTCGCAGTAGCACGGCATAGAGTGTCGCTCCGTAGCCTTGCAACACATTCTCGTCGAGGGCGGGGCTTTCTTGAACACCCACGGGAGGCAACTGGGCTGTGTCGCCCATGAGTAATAACCGGCAACTGTTATCAATGAGTTCGTTGCCGTAAACGTAGGTAAATAAATCGTCAAGCAGACGTCCCGTGCCGAAAGGTGACAACTCACCGCCGTTGGCTATCATGGACGCTTCGTCGACGATGAACAGCGCGCTGCGATAGCGGTTGTCGGCAATGCCGAACGTGTCGCTGCCGTAACTGCTTTGACGGTAAATCGTGCGGTGAATTGTGTAAGCCTTACGCCCGCTGTGGGCAGCGAGGACATGGGCGGCACGTCCGGTGGGAGCCATGAGTACGGTCGGGATACGTCGCCCGCTTAATGCGCGCACTATCGCTCCCGTCAGTGATGTCTTGCCCGTTCCGGCAAAACCGCCCAACAAGAACACACTGCGTGTCGGCGAGAAGCAAAGGAAGTGGCACAGCGCGACGATGAGTAGCATCTGGTCGTCGTTGGGCTCGTAGGGCAACTCGCCGAGCACGTCAATAGCGAGGGAACGCACACGGTCATCGCTGCTCGACAGTGCCGGCATTGATGCGGCAGTGCGCTTGAGTGTCTCGCCTGTCACGGTGTGTCAGAAGTTGAGGGCTATACCGCCCATCACGGCAAAGCGTTGCGAGCCCATACCGGGCACGAACAAGTCGTAACGCTTGCCCAACAGATTGTCACCATTGAGCCACACTGCGAGTGTCTTATTGAATTGCCAGCGTGCTCCGGCTCGCAAGTTGATGATGTTGTCAAGCCCCTCGGCAAAGACCACCGAACCCATTGCTGAGGACTGCAGCGCAGGCAAGAAGTACCCGCGATCGGTGCGCACGTCAAGTCCGAGGTTTACAGTGAGTTTGTTGACAGGATGAGCGGCAACGTCTATATTGGCGACGAACCCCGAGCCATACTCGTCAATGGTATAACCGCTATAAAACTTGCCCGAGCGATTTAAAAACGGCGCGATAGAAAGGCTTAGCGGGTCAATGTAGCCGTGTCCGCCATCGAAGTCATCGTCTTGGGGTGCATACATCACCTTAACGCTTGCTTCCAGCAGAGAGCGGTACTTGTAGTTGAGTTCGGCACCGAAGTACATGCCGGCATAGTCGGCAACGATGTTTTCAATAGCACCGCCATACAAGGCATTGCATACAGACATATCATATTCATGATCCACGGTGCATGCGAGCCATGTGCGACCGGCGTTATTGTCGAGTTTGGTCATGCCGTAACCACCGTACAGGCGTGCGCTGAAGCCGGCAAACGGACCGATGTTGAAGCCGACACGGGCATCGACCGGTGTAAAATTGGTTGCCAACACGGTATTGGGGTTGTAGTAGCGATAAATATCGTGGAATTCGCTGATGCGACCCATTGACCGACCACCCCAAACCGTGGCGAAGAATCCCAATCCGCGACCTAATGCCGCATCAAAGTCCAGTTGAGGCGAGAAACGCACCTTGGGTGCACCGCGGTAAATCTCGGCATCGTTATTGGTGATGTCAATGTTGACACCGGCACGCAGAGTGACGTTACCGCCGGTGTAACGATATCGAGGAGCAACGGTGAGCAACCATTTGCCCAACTTGTTGAACTCGGTGTCAATGCCGGTTGCAGTGGTTTTGGCGCGATTGTTGAAGTTGTTGTGCTCGGCGGTGATGTCAAGAGATACACCGTGAACATCGTTGAAGGTATATGCTGCACCGAGGTTTAACTTGATGTCAACTTCGCGCGCCCCCTTGTCATTGAAGATGCTCAAAGCCTTGCTGTAACCGGCATATCCGAAGTCGACACAGGCGTGATAGTCAAGCGCATTGGCACTCTGCTCTATAGTGCCGTCCCAACCGGCAGACAACTCGGCTGCGGTGTAATTTTGCTTGAATGAATTCCAATCATGTGTTGGAATGACCGTTGTTCCTATATCGGCAGGAGTCCGAAGGTTCGACTTCATACCTCCGTAGTAATTGAACTGGTCGATGTGGAAACGTGCAGCCGCGTTGAGTCGTCCGAAGCCGAAGTTGTGGTCGAGATCAATGCCGAACAGGTTGTCGTTGAACTTCTGTTTTGCCTTGTCGCCTATCTCCATTGCGCCGAAGTACTCATTGTCACCCACGCGCACAGTGCGTGTGGGATTGGTTGCCGCCCACGTGCTGTTGTGCTGCAACCAGATGCCTAATCGGGTGTTATCGGTGTCAACGAGACGATAGCCTGCCGACCCGGTGAAGTCGGCTGCCGTTCCGCCCCCGAAGACGAAATATCCCCTCGCGGTGCTGAAGTTGTGTAGCGTGCGGTAACCGTAGGGCATCATGGTGGGAATATCGGCAGGGACATCGCTCAGCACGGTGCGGTCGCTAAAGCCGAGTTTCAGTGGAGCCGACACCTCGGTTGGTGGAACAACAGTCGGCAGGCGATTTTTTTTCGTCGCTTTTTTCTCCACGATTACAACTTCCTTTTCAAGTTCGATTTGCTTGGTCAAGTCGGGTTGTTCCGCGCCGGCGATGAGCACGGCAAGCATTGCGAGGCAAGTTGCCTTCATGCGTGATATATTGTTATTCATAAGGCGGTCAACGTTATTTCTTCTTGTTTGACTTCTTGGTCGTGTTCAAGTTGGCGAGTCGCTCGTTGATGGCATTTTTGATGTCTTTCTCGTCTCCCGGATAGTTGGTTTTCAAACTCTGCAGGTAACTGCGAGCGTCGTCGGTGCGCCCCTGTGCGGTGTAAGCATCGGCGAGCACGATAAATGTTCGTGCCATCCAATAAGCGTGGGGGGTGCCCTTGTCGATAAGGTCGAGCGCGGCACGTTCGGCACTCTTGGCATCACCGTTGTCAAGGTGCATTTGTGCGAGTTCGTAGGCGGCACGTGCACCCTGCTCGGTTTGCACATCGGTGGCGAGTTCTGCAAGTTGCTCGCGTGCAACGGCGGTTTTTCCTAACTGCTTGGAAGCAAGTGCTTGTTGCAAGCGTGTTTCCTGTTCTTCACCGGCGGTGAGACCGCCGTCGCGCAGCAGTGATGTTGCCGTCTCGCTCACGAGGTTGTACTTGCCGGCAGTTTGAGCGGCTCGCAGTAAGCCCAGTCGGGCGGCAACGCGGTTATCGTCGCTGCTTGCCATCTCTATCAGCGACCGATAGGCTGCTATCGCTTCATCATGTTTGCCGGCACGACTCAACAGTGATGCTTGCATCGTCATGGCATCTTCAGCCCATGCCGCCGACGTGTTGCCGTCGAGTGCTGTGGTCAACTCGGTGAGCGCGCCGGTGTCATTGCCGTCAATGTAGAGTTGTCGACCAATGTAGTAATGTGCCTTGGCGGCATAAGCCCCCTTGGGATATTGTCGCAAGTATTCGCTCATGCGTTGTGTCGAGGGCTTGGTGGCGATGGCTGCTTTCTCGGCAGCGTCAAAGGTGAGCGTTTCCACCTCAGCAACATCAAGTCGCGGTGCACCGGGCACGCTGCCGAGGAAAGTCTCGAGTTCTCCCAATTTGCCGCGCTCGGCGTACACCAACTTGAGCGCTTCGGCAGCCTCCTTGGCTTCGTCGCTGGTGGGATAAGCACTGATGACTTGTTTGTTAGCCTCAATAGCGGCATCGGCTCTATTCATGTTACCCAGCACGATAGCCTTTTGCAGCAGTGCCCTGCGTGCTTGTTCGCTGTTGGGATAGGCACTCGCAACGGCATCAAATGCCGTTAACGATTGTTCGCCACGTCCCAACGAGGCGAGAGCAATAGCCTTGTCAAGCATTGCCGATGCACCGTACTGTGTGTTCGGATAGGTCTTCAACAGTTCGTCGAGTTGTTCCACTTGGGCTTCGCGATTGCCGTTGAGACCCTGCATGAGTGCCTGTTGATATAGAGCATAGTCGCTCGCTGTGCCACGGTCGGCGGTGACGGCGCGGTTGTAACTTTGTTGCGCCGCGTCGAAGTTACGACTATAGTACTGTGTGTCACCGATGCGGTTATAGGCATCGGCTGTCAACTCGGGCGTTAACGTGCCGGCAGAAATCGCATTCTCAAAAGCCTTGCGAGCCTCAACATATTGGCGTTGCTGGAAGAGGCTGTAGCCGAGGTTGTATTGTGCCAAACCATAGTTTTGAGTCTTCTTGCTCGCCTTGCGTGTATAGGCTTTTTGATTGGCTGTCGCTTGCTCATAGTCTCCGGTGCGATATTGAGCCTCGGCGAGCCACAGCAGGCTCTCGCGTTCGGCCTCGGCATCGTGGGTGCCCATGGTGGCGGCTTCCTTGAGGTGGGTGATGGCAAGTTTTTCATTGCCTCCCGACAACTCTTGCACTCCCAGGTTGTAAAGCACGCGTTGTTTCACTTTCAGCACACGCTCACTCGGACGGGTAATGCGGTTGATGGACTGCAATGCGCGTGCATAGTCGCTGCTCGAAGCGTAGGTGTCAACGAGATAACCCTCTACATTCGAGCGATATTGTGAGTGAGGGTAGTCGTTGAGAAATTGCTCGAACATATCAATCGAGCGGTCGAAAGTCGTGCGTTCGCCTTGGCTTAACCCAACGGCGTAGTTATAAAATGCAGTCTCACGCACGTCGCTGTCGTGAGTCATGTTGGCTGCTTGCTCGAATGCCATCATGGCAGCGTGGGTGTCTCCTTGCTTGAGTCGTGCCTGCCCCAGGTAAAGGAATGCACTTTGTCCCAACGCGTTGTCGGCGACACTCGCCTCACTCAAGTGTTTTACAGCGCTCGCGTAGTCGGCATCTTGGTAGTCGAGGACACCCATCGTGTAGCGGGCGGTTAGCGTGGGCTCTTGTTCGGTCGTGTCGAAATATCGTTGCAAGTATTTGCGCGCGAGAGCGTTATTGCCGGTGTGGTAGTACCCCTCGCCAACCATGCGGTTTAGTTCGGCATCAAAATAGTCGTTGCGTCCCTCCATCAACAGTCGGTTACCCTCGTTGATGACCGACTGGAATTTGCCGTCCTTATACAGGAGGCTGTATGTAAGAACCGGGTACGTGAACATATTTGTATCACGAATCTCGGAAACCACTTCCATGAAAATCTTCTGGCTTTCAACCAACTCGTCTATATGGTCGATGGCAAATGTCCCATCTGGGAACTCCACCCCGCCAAATAAGGATTCCATATACATATGGTCGAAAATCGACACGTTGGTAAAGCTGGATTGGTCAATACGCAGGAACGGCTGATTCAGCCGGTAGATGAGCTTCTGGAATTGCTGACGGAGATAGTAGTCCGGGTCTTTCATGTAATATCCGTCTTCTACATCCTTCTTCCAGAAGTACCAAGACCACACCAGAATGTTTGGCAACCCGACTGCGCCGCTTTGACGGTTAGAGAGGAACGAAACAAACTCAATCACATCATCGAAAAACGTGGTCAAATGCCGTGGGGCTTCGTTGTTGTATCCGCCAAGGAAGAACAAACCCTCGGTAGCAAGACGGGTCAGGTCGTTTGCCCAACAGTAAGGGAAATAAGATGCCGTTGTACTGTCGTTCAGGTAAAAACCCTTGCTGAACTCCTGCTCTAACCACTGTTTGGCAGTCCGCAACCCCCATTGTTTTTTGATGGTCATAAAGATTTTGTTCAAACCAAAGAGCTTATCCTCGCTCTTACCCTTCTCGGTCATAAAACTGCGGATATCTCGATGGTTTGCATTGGCATTAGGGTCGATGCTGGAATCTGCGAGCGTCTCTTTGGACACAAAATTGTCGATAAACTCTGAAAAATCAAGCTGACTGGGGTGTACACCGTTTATGTACTCAAAATCTTCCCCGTTATTCCGCAAGGTCTCCCGCAGGCGGTAGGAATCCCCTTCCATATCGATGAGTATTGCTTTGTAGGTGAGTCGGTCCACCATTGCGCTGGTGATCGCCGCATCCCCGAAC
>CALDIF010000075.1 GCA_937901905.1 uncultured Porphyromonadaceae bacterium
TCTCTCATAAATTCTCGTAAATCTGTAATTAGTTTAATTCGTGAAATTCGTAGTTCGTTTATATCTCATCGCCCGAAGGTCGAGACATAGGTGTAACCCCGTTTGGAGCGCGACAGCGCGACAAGCGGGGCAGTGAGCGATGCGTGGTGTGCCGCATTTGTTGCGTGTTACCGCAAAAATGCCTAACTTTGCGTTGATAACTGTGACCTGATGCGACTGGTGATAATTAATCATAGTGACACGCATGGCGGAGCCGCAATAGCGATGATGCGTCTGATGAATGCCCTGCAAGCGGCGGGGCACGACGTGTCGATGATTGTGAGCGAGCGTGGCAGCACGCGCAGCGACGTGGTTTTGTCGGGCTCGTCATGGACTCGACGGGTGGCGTTCCTGCGTGAGCGACTCGATGTGATGACAGCCAACGGTTGGCGGCGCGACACGTTGTTCCGTGTCGATCCGGCAACTCGCGGCATTGACGTGAGTGCGCACCCTCTCGTCGCTCGCGCAGATGCCATATTGTTGGGGTGGGTGAACCAAGCCACTCTGTCGCTCGATGATGTTGACCGCCTGCTCGCAACAGGCAAGCCGGTGTTGTGGGTGATGCATGACCGGTGGAACATGACGGGCGTGTGTCACGTGACCGGCTCGTGTGACCGATACACGTCGCAGTGTGGTGCGTGTCCGTTACTGCGTGGTGAGACAATAGACCTGTCGACCGTTACACAGGGGCGCAAAGCAATGACCTACAAGGCATCAAACCTGCACTTTATCGCCGTGAGCCACTGGCTCATGGCGAGTGCGCGGCTGAGTTCGCTAATGCGCGAGAGTGACATCACGGTGATACCCAATGCCATTGATGCCAAAACCTATAACCCGACGCGCCTGAACGATGCGATGTGGGGAGACATGGGCGGTAAGGTGGTGGTGGCGTTCGGTGCGGCTCGTCTGGACGACCCGGTGAAGGGGTTGCCCCTGCTTGCCGAGGCATCGCGCTATATCGCTGCAACATCGCCGGCACTCGCCTCGCGCTTGCATATTGTGTTTTATGGCGGAGTGCGCGACAGTGCCACTCTTGATACTGTCGCGCTTGACCACACTTATGTGGGCTACGTTGACGATCCGCGCGATGTGTACCGTCGCAGCGACATAGTGCTGTCGACGAGCGAGGTTGAGTCGTTCGGTTACACCTTGCTCGAGGGTATGGCGTGCGGTTGCGTGCCGGTCACGACCGGTGGGGGAGGGCAGCGCGATATAGTCGACCACTTGGTCAACGGCTACGTGGCTCGCTCGAATGCCGAAGATGTAGCCCGAGGTCTCGGCTGGGCTGCCGATTGTCGACTTGAACGCAACGCGTTGCACCGCAGCGCATTACGCTTTGATGCGGCTGTGATTGCCCGACAATATGCCAACTTGCTCAACGCGCTTGTCGGCTCACACTGAATTGTTGAATGTTAAAGTTAAAGGCAGTGATATTCCACACTACAATATTCGGACCGATACGCAGTCGTCGCTTAGGGATTTCGTTAGGCATCAACTTGATGCCCAACGACGGGAAAGTGTGCTCGTTTGACTGCATATACTGTGAGGCGGGACTCAACAGTCAGGGCGCGGGTAAGCGAGGCGTGCCCTCGCGTGAATCGGTCAAACGCCAGTTGTCGCGTAAGTTGGCTGCGATGAGCGAAGCCGGTGACGCGCTTGACGTAATTACCTACAGCGGTAACGGCGAGCCCACGCTGCACCCGCAGTTTGCCGAGATTGTACATGATACGCTGCTGCTGCGCGACCGCTACTACCCGTCGGCACGCGTCAGCGTGTTGTCTAATGCCACGATGATAGACCGCCCCGATGTTATCAAGGCTCTCAAGACGGTGGACAACAACATCTTGAAGTTGGATAGCGCGATCGCGTCGACCATGCGAGCAATCAACCGTCCGGTGTCGTCCAATGTGGTGCCTGCCGGTGTGATAGAACACCTCAAGCAGTTTGCCGGAACATGTGTCATACAGACGATGCTACTGCGCGGCGAGGTGGAAGGCATGCACATCGACAACACGACCGACGAGGAAGTGGCGGCCCTCGTGCGAGCCTATCGTGCCGTCAAGCCACGCGAAGTGCAACTGTACGGCATCGATCGCGAGCCTCCCATGCAGGGACTTGAAAAGTTGCAATCGTCTGAAATTAACCGTGTTGCAACGGTGGTGCGCGCTGCCGGCTTCACAGTGCAAGCAATAGAATAAATAGTGAAATCATGAAACAATATCTCGACTTGTTACAGCATGTGCTGGACCGCGGCACCGATCGCGGTGACCGCACCGGCACCGGCACGCGAGGTGTATTCGGTTATCAAATGCGCTTCAATCTCGACGACGGTTTCCCCTTGGTGACGACCAAGAAGGTGCATCTCAAGAGCATTATTTATGAGTTGTTGTGGTTTTTGCGAGGCGACACCAATGTGCGTTACCTGCAAGAGAACGGTGTGCGCATTTGGAATGAGTGGGCCGACGAGAACGGAGAGTTAGGCCCTGTCTATGGTCACCAGT
>CALDIF010000076.1 GCA_937901905.1 uncultured Porphyromonadaceae bacterium
AGCCCATGAGGGCGAAACATAGATAACCGTAGGTGGAGCGCAGCGTAACCTACGGATAACATACGACACTACGTGCAGCCTCTGAAAGAGGCTATATCTCATCTCGACCGGAGGTCGAGGCATTTGTGACACTCGGTTTCGATGCAATGCACAACAACGTCACCCACGGTGACTTCTACGGCTTCCGCTACATGGAGCCGTCGAGCGAAAACACCTGTGAGATGCCCGTTTCGATGTTTCGGTACGGCAAAGGTACGGTAAAAATCGTCTCGTTTACCGATTGCTCGAAATTGTCGAGGGGTCGCACCTCGTCCGTGTAATGCAGTTGGAGGGGCTTGTGCTTCGCCACCTCATCACAGAACTCACGCACGGTGTTGCCCACAGGGTTCACCGCATTCACCAATTGTCGGTCGCAGGCGTAGGCGTAGATAAGAGCCTCTACCGCGTCACCGATGTAGGTGAAGTGGCGCACGTTACGTCCGCCGTTGTAGATTGTGCAGGTCTCCTCGTTGAGTAGATTATATAGCAGAGTTCCTTGTCGAGGATTCGGACCATACACGTTGTGCAGACGGACACCCGTCGCTCTCGGACAGTAGGCTTTCGCGAACTGCTCGTCAAAATATTTCGTCATGCCGTACATCGAGGTCGTGTTGCAGGCGTTGGCGGTGCTGCTCGAGGCATACACCAGTTTCACGTCGTAGCGGTGGCAAGCGGTGACCACCACCATGAACGCGTGCACGTTCTCTCGCTCGATGTCGTCGAGGCGGTCGTTGAACACGCTCGTCTCGGCGGCAAGATGAAACACCGCATCAATGTCGCCTTGAGCCAGCAGGGGCTCAAGGCGTGCGGCATCGCCACCAATCTTCGTGTCGATGCGGATTACTTCGAAGTGGCTTTCCAAGCGGCGGCAGAGGACTTTACCGATGAAGCCCTCGCTGCCGGTTACTATTGCTTTAAATTTGAGGGTGTCAGTTGCCATAATTTAAGAATCGCAAATTAACAATCAGTTGAGATATAGTCGCAAAAAAGAGCACGAGGATTGCCGTGTGCCGTATGTCACAGAAATTATGTGACTTCGCAGTACTAATCACGACGTACAACAGCCCTATGCCCCGGTGACAAAGTTAGAAACCCTTTCCGGTGGGTTCTATAAATTCGTTTTTCGAGCCGCATAGAGGGCAGAACCCGGTTTGGCCCTCCAACGAGGCTCGTGTTTCCGTTTGCAAAATTACCTATTTTCACTCAATCTATATGCTATTACCCCCTCATTTAACATTTATTAACACACCCACGGTGTCGCTGCGCTCCACCGCGAGTTACACAGATTACTCGCCCTCACGGGCGAGACGCTGTAGACAGTATCTATGACGGATAGTGATGAAGTTCCTCAGCGAGGCTCTTACCTCGCGGCATCTCTTTCACCAAGCATCGCACATCTTCGACGTGCTCGCATGGTGGTTGAATAAAATGCTCTCACTTGACCTCAGCGATGCCCAATGTTACACCTTACACAGGATTTTGCGAGTGTCCCGAATTATATGGGGGGTAATATAGAAACGTAATCGGCTAAGTGATTTTAATCAATCATTTAGCCGATTGTTATGGTGCGCCTGATAGGACTCGAACCTACACAACTTGCGTTACCAGATCCTAAGTCTGGCGCGTCTACCAATTTCGCCACAAGCGCTGATAAATCAAACTGCCGATACGCGACAATAATAATACTGCGCCCACCGAACCGCAGTTTTCACGCTGCAAAGTTACAATTATTTTCTAACAACTCAAAGAAGAGTACTGATTTTTCGAGTAAAATTATACTCAACTACAATTATAGTTCTGCATCGAACATATCGACACAGAACTATAATTTCAACGTTGCACTCCCCCACTTTCCACAGCAAGGAAGTGTAATGCGTCATCAGGCCTTGCCGTCGCTGCCGAGAACCTCTTTAATCTTGTGGACGTAGAGTTTCTCCATTTCATCGCGAGCGGGACCGCAATACTTGCGTGGGTCGAACTCACCCGGTTTCTCGTTGAACACCTTGCGCACTGCTGCGGTGAATGCCAAGCGACTGTCGCTGTCGATGTTGATCTTGCAAACGGCACTCTTGGCAGCCTTGCGTAATTGCTCCTCGGGGATACCGACTGCATCGGGCAAGCGACCACCGTTAGCATTGATGATGTCAACATACTCTTGGGGCACACTGCTCGAACCGTGAAGCACGATGGGGAAGCCCGGCAATTTCTTCATAATTTCGTCAAGCACGTCGAATGCCAAGGGCGGCGGCACGAGACGACCGGTCTTCGGGTCACGAGTACATTGCTCGGGAGTGAATTTGTAAGCGCCGTGGCTGGTACCGATGGAAATCGCGAGCGAGTCGCAACCGGTGCGCGTTGCAAAGTCAATCACTTCCTCGGGTTTGGTGTAGTGACTCTCCTCGGCGACAACTTCATCTTCAACACCGGCAAGAACACCCAACTCGGCCTCAACTGTCACGTCAAACCGGTGAGCGTACTCAACCACCTGACGAGTGAGGGCGATATTCTCCTCGTAGGGCAACGAACTGGCATCGATCATGACGCTCGAGAAACCGAAGTCAACACAACTCTTACACAACTCGAAACTGTTACCGTGATCGAGGTGCAATGCAATCTGCGGGTTTTCCCAACCGAGTTCCTTGGCATACTCTACAGCGCCCTGAGCCATGTAACGGAGCAAGGTTTGATTGGCATACTTGCGTGCGCCACTCGACACTTGCAGGATAACCGGGCTGCGAGTCTCGGCTGCAGCCTTGATGATAGCCTGTAATTGCTCCATGTTGTTGAAGTTGAACGCGGGAATAGCGTATCCGCCATCAATGGCCTTGGCAAACATCTCACGAGTGTTCACAAGACCTAATTCCTTAAAACTTACCATTGTAAAGATTGTTATAAAAAGTGTTTAACGTTATTTCGGTTATTACCAACTGCAAATTTACGAATAAATGTTGATAACACAAAATAATTTTCACGTGCAAAAAGCAAAAGGAAAGTCAACCCGTTTTTTCGGGTCAACTTCCCTTTTATCATGTCAAGCACAGGTTTTGTGATAGGGCTTAACGCTGCCCGTCGGTGTACTCACGCACCTTAACGTTAAGTGCACGCGCCAGAGTTTCGTTGTATTCGCTCATGCCGCCGATGGACATCACGTTACCCACCACACCCGGTATCTCGTAGGAGCGCACTTCGCCCTCATCAATTTGGTGCAACACCGTCGTGAACAACTCGGTTAACTGCTTGTCGCCCACATTAAAATCCCAATGGCGCGCTTCACCGAGCGACACCTTGTTGATACCGCTGTTGTGCGAGCAGTCAATCGGCGTAATCTCAACATCGGGATAGTTGAGGAAGATTTGTTCGATGCGACCCACGTTACCGCGGAACGATGCCACCAACTCGTCGAGACCGGTGAAACGATAGGACGACTTGCCACGATTTAAGGCGTTGGCGTAACATGTCATCAAGTCGTTATAAACCAGCACGACCCGCACCTTTTCAACACCCTCACGCTTGGCTATCGCTATAGCGCGTTCGAGGGCATCGCCCTGCGACAAGTCGGCATCATAGACCACGCCGGCACCACCCAACTTCAAGGCACGCACGGCAGTACTCTTACCGCTTGCCGGCGGACCGGTCACGATAACCACATCGCGTTTGCCGGCACGAATGGCACGACGCAACATGGTGGTATAGATAGAATCGGTCAACAACTGCTCAACATCCTTGTAGTCACCCGCATTCAAGCCCACGTATCCCAACGGGCGCAACATGGCACGCACGGCATCGGGATCCAGTTTGTTGCCGGCACTACCCATATACTTATCCACCAGTTGTCCCACACGCGGTTTTGCCCACTCCACAGCGGCGGCACCCGTCACCTGAGGTTGCGGAGCCTCAATGGTGTATTGGGCCGGGTTGGGGGTGATGCGAGTGTGACGACGTATATCCATCAACTTGGTTTGATTGAAATAACTGTCACCCGGTAATTGATAGCGTGCGTTGCCCTTGGCGTCCTGCTTGAACAACATCAACGACTCTTCACCCTTATCAACAAACTTCACCCAACCGCGTGGCGACATATTGTATTCATTATCACCCAACACCGCGTTAACGAGGCAGTTGGTGTCCCACATGCGTTGTCCCGTGTCACAAGTGTAATTGGTATACACCGCCTTAATGGGATTGAGCCCTGTAGCCGAGAGGTCGGCGAGCACGTCAGCAGGCACATAGTCCATGCCGTCGCCGATGTTACTGGGCGACATGACGAGGTCGACGCTTGCCGGCAGACGGTCGTAGAAAACAGCACTCTGCTTTGAAGCGGCGCGCATATTATATCCGCACAAACTGTCGCCCGACTCGAATCGACCCGACTGAATGTAAATAGCCTTTACCTTGCGGTCAAGCAAACTCACACCGTCTAAAGGAGAATACTCATCGGCACCGCTTTCCATAAGTTGAGCCAACGTGGTGGCAAAACCGATGGCAACAATCACCACCGACTTGTCGCGCGCTTCACCGAGCACACGGCGGTACAACTTATAGCCGTCGGGCAACGAACTTGTATCCACCGAACGACGGAATAACGGATTGCCTGCAGCATCTTTCAAATCACATATACCGTTGTAGGGTATGAAACAACGGGGATTTTTCACACCATTACGCTCAAGCGCGATAGGAATGTCGGGGTGACCGTAGTAGGTGTTAAAGATGTCCACCACTCCGGCGTTTTTCTCTCCCTCACGGTCAACGACAACCCCCTTGAGGTCAACCAAGCCATCGTCAATGTAGTGATTGAGCATCATTAGGGCGAACAAATCATCGGTCGAACTGCCGAAGTCCGAGTCAAGAATCATCGGTATCGGCTCGGCAGACCGCGCCGTTGAGGCACTGACCTTAATTGAACACAACGCGAGCACGACCATCAGTAGCATAGCCGGTCGCATAAAACGAATTACAGTTTTTTTCATATTGTTTGATTATTAATATTGAATTTCCGCGCCCAAAGTTAATAAAACTCAACGTGCTTTGCAAATTTCGCAACTCCACCTGAAGTTAATTTGACTTGAATTTTGACAATTAAACCGAAATAACCTAACTTTGCCGCGGTAATCAAAACAAATGTGCTGCATCAAGACAGTGTAACATACCTTTAAAAACATACCGATCATGACGCAGAAACGAACTATGGAATTCTTCTATGAGGAAGTTTCCATCAATCACAAGAACGGCGGTTGCAGTGCCTTCTACCTCAAGGACGACAAACGTTTCTATGCAGGAAGACACCTGTATGTAGATGACAAGAAAATCACCTACTACAT
Organism: uncultured Porphyromonadaceae bacterium; assembly: GCA_937901905.1. GTDB lineage: Bacteria > Bacteroidota > Bacteroidia > Bacteroidales > Muribaculaceae > Sodaliphilus. The sequence goes on from CALDIF010000076.1 coordinate 5,358, forward strand.
CATGCCCTTAAAAGAGCATGAAGCCATCATATTCCTTTACATCGGCGACGACACGTTTGATGAATTTTGCAATGAAATTAATGATAACACCGAAGAGGCATTCACCAAGACATGGCCCATGCTGATACAAGCCCTCAAAGACGGCATTAACGACAACTATTACAAGTGTGCCCTCATCAAGTTGCCCAAGGTGCATGAGGACGGGTGGTTCTGGTGTTTCGCCACTCGTGTCGAAAACATTGACTATAAGAACATGGAAAGTGACTACGTGATGGGGAAAGTGGAAAAACTCGTCGAACAGGCTGTCAACATTTTTGTTGAAGTGGACGAAAACGACATCAGCACGTGGCAACGCGCCAAGACCATCGGCAAGTCGGGTTGGCGCAGTTACAGCACCGCCCACGGCATCTTGCGTGGCATCGGTACGGCGGCATCGGTTATCGGTGCGTTTTTCGGGTTTGATTTCTCGGGCGAATGACGCTGCCGGTGTTTGCTGATTGTGAATATCTTACTTCAACGGGCATATTAAAGTGCGTATACCAACGGGTGTGATTACTGATTTTTCCTTCAATTTCCTTTTAGTAGGGAAAATATTTGGTCAAATGGCAGAAAAGTTGTACATTTGTGAGTTGCATGGTATCACGTGTGCGCAACGGCATCGACGCTGCCGTGATGACATGGGGTGACACGACCTTGCAACAGTCGATAGATTATAAACATAAACCATAATAACTAACCATGAGTTATCTGAAGTTTGACAAAAACTTGATGATCAACCTCGAGCAGTCGCTCACACGCGAGATGTTGCGTACCAATCAATCGGGGGCATATCATTGTACGTCGATTGTGGGTTGTAATACTCGCAAGCAACACGGTCTGCTCGTAATTCCCATTCCGGAACTTGACGACAACAATCACGTGTTGCTATCGAGTCTTGACGAGACAGTCATACAACACGGTGCACCCTTCAACCTCGGGTTACATCGCTACAATGGCGGTGTGTTCTCGCCTAACGGGCACAAGTACATTCGCGAGTACGACTGCGAACGCGTTCCGACGATGACCTATCGCGTGGGTGGTGTGATATTGAAGAAAGAAAAAATCTTCATCACTCACGAGAACCGCATCTTAATTCGTTACACGCTGGTTGATGCACACTCTCGCACGACGTTACAATTCAGGCCGTTCCTTGCCTTCCGCGATGCCAACGACCTGTGTGTTGAGAACTCTGTTGCGAGCCGCGATTACACCGAGGTTTCCAACGGTATCGCAACGTGTATGTACGAGGGTTATCCCACGTTGTACATGCAGTTTAACCACAAGCCCCACTTCGTGTTCGATCCCCACTGGTACAAAGACATTGAATACATGAAAGATCAGGAGCGAGGCATACCGTACACCGAGGATCTTTATGTACCCGGCTACTTTGAGGTTGAGATCAAGAAGGGCGAGAGTCTTATCTTCTCGGCCGGCGTGAGTGAGATTAACACCCGTCAACTGTCGCGCATGTATGAGGATGAAATTGCGCCACGCACACCACGCACGAGTTTTTACAACTGCATGAAGAATAGCGCGAAGCAATTTTACATCACCAATGCCGACGGCAACTACCTGTTGGCGGGTTATCCGTGGTTTAAGATACGCGCTCGCGATGAATTCATCGCCCTGCCGGGCTGCACACTCTCGGTTCACCATTGCCCCGACTTCGAGGCTATCATGGACACTGCAGCGAGGGCACTGACACGGTGGATGCGCGAGGGAGAGCCCGACCCGCACTTGCAGGACATCGACCAACCGGACGTGCCGTTGTGGGCAGTGTGGTGTGTTCAACGTTACGCACACGACCAGAGTGTTGACAAAGCCCGTGAGCGTTACGGTGCCCTCGTGAAAGAACTCATTGAGTTCGTGGCGAGTGGCAATCACCCCAACTTGTACATCAACAGTGACAACGGTATGTTGAGTGTTAACGGTATCCGTCGTCCGATGTCGTGGATGAACAGCACCAATCCCGATGGCACACCGTTAATTCCCCGTACAGGCTACTTGGTCGAGGTGAATGCCTTGTGGTACAACGCGCTGAAGTTCGTACAGAAAGAATTGTACCTTGATGTGACTGCCGAGTCGGCTTTTGTCGAGCGGTGTGTGGCTCTCGCCGAGAAGATAAAGCCCGCGTTCATCGAGACCTTCTTGAACGACTTCGGCTACTTGTACGATTACGTTACCGGGTCGTATACCGACTTGAGTGTGCGTCCCAACATGATAATCGCGATAGGTCTCGACTACTCGCCTCTCGATCGTCGCCAACGCAAGGGTGTGCTTGATGTAGGAACTCGCGAATTGTTGACACCTAAGGGCTTGCGCACCTTGAGTCCTAACAGTTACGGCTACAACCCATGGTACCTCGGCAATCCCGAGCAACGTCAAATGGCATATTACACCGGTTCGGCCCGCCCGTGGCTCATGGAATTTTACAGCAAAGCCTATATACGCGTATTCGGCATCAACAGCATTTCGTTTATCGAGCGCATGATGATAGGTTTTGAGGACGAGATGAAGGAGGGTTGCATCGGTTCGCTGAGCGAACTCTACGACGGCAATCCGCCGTTTATCGGACGCGGTGCGGTGAGTTTTGCTCCGAATGTGGGTTGTATATTGCGCGTGTTGCGCTTATTCAAGAATTTACACATCATTGACGAGTAAACACGTCGTCCCTTTAAAAACAACTACTAACTACCAACGAACTTATAAACCTCAAAATTTGCCCGTCAAATTTTGTTATAAAACCATACCAGATGAAAGCATTAATGTTTGGCTGGGAATTTCCACCCCACAGTTTGGGTGGCTTGGGAACTGCCAGTTACGGACTGACACGCGGCATGGCTGATTGCGGTGACATTGACATCACGATGGTGATACCCAAGGCGCGCGGTGACGAAGAAAAAGGCTTCGCCCGCATCATGGGAGCCAACACGGTGCCGGTGGCATGGCGTGATGTCAACCGCGACTATGTGGAAGGTCGCATCGGCGCGCTGCTTGATCCTGACTTGTACTATCGTTTTCGCGATCACATCTACAACGACTTCAGTTACATGGGTACCAACGACCTCGGTTGCATCGAGTTTTCGGGGCGTTATCCCGAGAATTTGGTCGAGGAGATTAACAACTTCTCGATAGTGGCCGGTGTTGTGGCTCGCACGCTTGACTTCGACGTGATACACAGCCATGACTGGGTAGCCTATCCTGCCGGCATACATGCCAAGCAGGTGAGTGGGAAACCGCTCGTGATACACGTGCACGCCACCGACTTTGACCGCTCGCGCGGTAATGTTAACCCCACGGTGTTCGGCATCGAGAAAGACGGCATGAACAATGCCGACCACATTATCACGGTGAGTAACCTCACTCGCCGCACGGTGATTGAAAAATACGGCATTGACCCGAACAAGGTGACAACCGTCCATAACGCAGTGGAGCCATTGAGTACCGAGTTGCTGGGTGTTGAAGTTCCACCCAAGCACGACAAAGTGGTCACGTTCCTCGGTCGTATCACCATGCAGAAAGGTCCCGAATACTTTGTCGAAGCGGCAGCACAGGTGTTGCGCAAGGTGCACAACGTACAGTTTGTAATGGCCGGCGGAGGCGACATGATGGAGAAGATGATACGCCTCGCCGCCCGTCGTGGCATTGCCGATCGTTTTCACTTTGCCGGCTTCTTGCGAGGCAAACAGGTGTACGAGATGTACAAGTTCAGCGATGTGTTCATCATGCCGAGTGTGAGCGAGCCTTTCGGCATCGCGCCACTCGAAGCGATGCAGATAGGCACGCCGTCGATTATCAGCAAGCAGAGTGGCTGTGCCGAAATTCTTGACAACGTCATCAAGGTGGACTACTGGGACATCGACGCGATGGCTAACGCGATATATTCAATACTAACCTACCCCGCCATGTACAACCAATTGCGCGATCAGGGGCTTGAGGAAGTCGACGGCATTCGTTGGTCGAAAGCCGGCGCCAAAGTGATTGACATCTATCGCCGCTACATTTAATTCACGATTGTTGATTAACGAAATAACACAAAAACAATGAAAGCAATTTGTTTCTATTTCCAAATACATCAGCCGTTCCGCCTGAAGACCTATCGCTTCTTTGACATCGGTAACGACCACTATTACTACGACGACTTCGCCAACGATGAGATCATCACACGAATAGCGCGACGCAGTTATATACCCGCTTGCGAAATGCTGCTCGAGATGATCAAGAACACCGGTGGCAAGTTCAAGGTTGCCCTGTCTGTCAGTGGCACCGCCCTTGATCAGTTGGAACAATATGTACCCGAGTGTGTCGATTTGCTCAAGGAACTTGCGGCAACAGGCAGCGTGGAGTTCCTCAGCGAGACTTATGCCCACTCGCTTGCCTCCCTCATGGATCCGGGAGACTTCGAGTACCAGGTGAAGTTCCACGACGAACTCATCGAGCGTCACTTCGGTCAAAAACCCACCGTGTTCCGCAACACCGAGTTAATCTACAACGACGAGATTGCCGCAATGGTGAAAGCAATGGGCTTCAAGGCCGTCATCACCGACGGTGCCAAGCACATCCTCGGTTGGAAGTCGCCCAACTATGTTTACAGTGCAGCCGGAGCGCCCAAGCTCAAAGTCTTGCTCAAGAACGACCGCATGAGCGATGACATCGCATTCCGCTTCAGCAACTATGATTGGGAATCATATCCGCTCACAGCCGACAAGTATATTGACTGGATTGCCGCTTTACCGCGCGAGGAACAAGTGGTGAACCTGTTCATGAACCTTGAGACATTAGGCGAGATGCAACCTCGCGAGAGTGGCATTTTCGAGTTCATGAAAGCACTGCCCCAGTTCGCAGCCGAGCGCGACATAGTCTTTTGGACACCGAGCGAGGTGGTCACCAAACTCAAGCCGGTCGATGTCCTCAGTGTGACCCACCCGATTTCGTGGGCCGACGAGGCTCGCGACACGAGCGCATGGTTGGGCAACTTGTTGCAACAGGAAGCCGTCAACAAGTTGTACTCGATTACCGAACGCGTGCGCCTGTGCGGTGACAAGCGACTGTTACAAGATTGGAACTACTTGCAGACGAGCGACCACTTCTTCTACATGAGTACCAAACATAGTAGCGACGGCTCGGTGCATGCTCACTTCTCGCCGTACGACTCACCCTACACCGCGTTCACCAACTACATGAACGTGTTGTCCGACTTCATGGCACGCGTCGAGGCTCAATACCCTGCCGAGATTGAGAACGAAGAGTTAAACGCTCTGCTGCTCACCATCCGCAACCAAGAGCACGAGATCGAGTTACTCAAACGCGAGATCGAGATGATGCGAAATAACATTGTTAAGGCACAAACAGGTGACTTCGTACCTGATGAGCAGCCTGCAGAGTCCGCAGCCGAGGTTGCGAAACCTGCCGCCAAGCGAGTTCGGGCAAAGAAAGCCGAGCCTGAAACAGGCACCAAAGCCGTTGCGCCAAAAAAGGCACCGACGAAGAAGACCTCTACCAAGAAAGGCGAACCTAAAAAGAAATAATTTAGCAGATGAATTGATTTCTTATAGGTAACTGATAACTTGATTACAGGGGGTCGCGGTGCAAGCCACGACCCCTTTTTTAAACACACAACGGCACAAATCATTAACATGTTGGCACAATTTTTGCATAACTGTTTGTACAATATCATTTTAATCATTCACCCTTACCTTCCACCATTATGAAACATTCAAATTCTCTCAAATTTTCGGTCGTCGCATTACTCTCGCTACTCATTGCTATTCCCACCGATGCGTTAACATTTAAAATGCCCGAAATGCCCAAAATTCCCCGTTTCACTACCCGTGTTCGCAAACTCGTTCGCAACGGCTTGGAAGAAGCGGCTGCAATATATATACAACAACAGCAACAACAGCAACAACAGCGACAACAGCAAGATGCTCGCCGTGTATATAATCTGATACACACCAACCGACACACTCAACTTATCGCTCAACAAAACATGATGCGAACCCACGTCTCGAAGACATCATCTCCCTCGATAACATTACATTCACCATTTAGGGGAGTGATCGTGACAGAACGAGGTAAGCAAGACCTCATATTGGAGAGAGGGACACACTATCTTCACACTTATCAAACCCTCGGCACATTGAATATCAATCCCCGGGAGATAATAACGACTACCACAATACCCGACATCAGCCCTCAAGGCTTAACGCAATAGAGTCATGAATATAATAAAATTGATTTTAAAAACGGCTTTTGTTGTTATCATCGTCGGTAGCATGCTTTATTGGGCGCAAATCTATCCCATAGTCCCTATTTTCGGTGCCGGAGTCATCATCCTCGGCGGTATGTGGTTGGCATCAAAGGTTGAATACTTCCGCGATTGGGACGGGCCTGTAATATTAAGTGGAACTGTCGTCTATTTTGCCGCTATCTTTTTACCTCTCACACCACTGCGCATTGTGCATCACGACAACTCGGTGAGTGTTCTTACTCAACTCTATCCCTTGGGCAAAGTTCTTGCCCGAGGCTCGTCGATCGACACCCTGCATAACATGGCGAGCAACTATTATCGTGACGAAAATATCAAGATTAATCACAGGGATTTGTACCTCGTGCACGGTGACACCACCGACTATTTGTTCAACGACTTGAATTTGATAGTTACCGGACACGACATGACCTTCAATATGCGCGACCTCGGGCATGGCATGCTCCACACGTGCCGCTATATCGATAACGAGGGCAAAGACCGTGAAGTCGACTTGGACGGTCACAACGTCAATGATGCCAAATACAGCCCCAAAGTGACCGACATCGAAATGTACTATAACTCCTACTGACAACCCTGTGTGTGTTACATCACAAGCGACTCGTGCTCCAAACAATGCTGACACAGTCGAGTCGATTATCCGCAATTTCCGGTTTCGAAAAGTGCGATTTATACCCGCTTATTGAAACCGGAAATTGTAATATTAGGGAAATGTTATTAAATTTGCATTATCAACCGCATGATGACATGAATGAGAAAAAACATATAGTAGTACTCACCGGCGCCGGAATATCGGCCGAGAGTGGCGTAGTTACTTTTCGCGACATCGGAGGATTGTGGCACATCTACAACCCGATGGAGTTGGCGAGCATAAACGGTTTTCGCCGCAATCGTGAGGCAGCACTCGATTTTTATAACAAACGACGTGCACAACTTGCAACAGTCGAGCCTAACCATGCTCACAAGGTGTTGGCGGCACTGGAAAACGATTATCGCGTGAGCATCATCACTCAGAATGTCGATGACTTACACGAGCGCGCGGGCTCGACCGACGTTCTGCACCTCCACGGCGAGTTGAGCAAGGTGACCGGTATGAACAACCCTAACGACCGGCGTTGCATCACAACAAAACCACTCAACGAACCTATCGTCATAGGAGATAAAGCCGCCGACGGGTCACAAATGCGTCCCTTTGTCGTGATGTTCGGCGAACCTGTACCCAACATCACACGAGCACATAACATCGTTGAACAAGCCGATGTTTTTGTCGTTATCGGTACATCTCTCACGGTATATCCGGCAGCCGACTTGATTAATGCAGTACCGTACAATACACCGTGCTTCATAATCGACCCCAACGAGATAGATGCCGCCACCGATTTGGGATTTACACCTTTCAAAGATACCGCTTGCCGTGGTATAGACCGCTTTGTCGAACTGTTAAATGAACTTTGAACTTAACTGATATATTAATCGAGAACAAACCATCATAATGCAATAATCATGGAATTTGACATAATCATTATAGGTGCCGGTCCGGGCGGATATGAGACAGCAGTAGAAGCAGCAAAACGCGGCTATAAAGTCGCGATTGTCGAACGTCGACAAGTGGGTGGCACTTGTCTTAATCGCGGTTGCATTCCCACTAAGGCTCTTTGTGCCAGTGCAGCCGCTTATGCCACAGCACGTGATGCCACTACCTTCGGCATCAACATCACCGGCGAAATTCACCCCGACCTTGCCGGCATCATGCAACGCAAAAACGACGTGGTGCAGACCCTTAGAGACGGCGTGACATCGCTGCTTTCCCACCCCAATATCACCGTCATTCAAGGCGAGGCGCGACTTGCAGACAATAACGCTGTCGAGGTTAACGGCGAAACGCTACATGCCGATAATATTATCCTTGCCACCGGTTCAAAACCACGTTCACTACCTATCGCCGGCAGCGAATTGGCTATCACGAGCGATGAATTGCTCGATATTGACAAATTACCGTCGAGCATGGTCATCGTCGGAGGCGGAGTGATAGGCATGGAATTTGCCTACATTTTCTCAACCCTCGGGACATCGGTCACTGTCGTTGAATATTGCAAGGAAATATTACCGCCTTTCGATAGCGACATTGCCAAACGCCTGCGCACTACATTATCACGCCGCGGCATTAAATTTGCCGTCGGAGTCGCCGTCACGTCAATAGCACGTGACAGCGAGGGACTCGTTGTGAACTACGAAACCAAGGGCAAGACACAACAGGTCATGGGCGACGTGGTGTTGATGGCAGTGGGGCGAGCCCCCGTGCTGCCTGCGGGCTTGGACACACTCGGCATACACACCGAACGAGGTGCCATTGTCACCGATAACGATTATCGAACAACAGCCGATGGAGTGTGGGCGATAGGCGATGTTAATGCCCGTTGTATGTTAGCACACGCTGCCAGAGCCCAGGGCAAACATGTGCTAAATGCAATATCAGGGAACATCGACTCAACCATAGAATTCATCCCGAGTGCCGTATTCACGGTTCCCGAAGTGGCAATGGTTGGCAAAACAGAGCAAAGCCTTAAAGAAAAGGAGGTTAACTACATAGCATTAAAGTCTTTCTTTAGGGCAAACGGCAAAGCCCTTGCAATGGGAGAGCCCGATGGCTTGGTTAAAGTATTGGTTGAAGAGTCGGGCAAGATTTTGGGGTGCCACATTATGGGTGCTCACGCCGCCGACATCATTCACGAGATAACACTCGCCATGACAAACGGCCTGACCATTGACGACATTAGACACACCATTCATACCCACCCCACTTTGAGCGAAGTCTTGGTTGGTTAGGCATAGCAACCACGATGTTGACTGAGGATTAAACAAAGGTGGGGTGCGCCCGACTACGGACGCACCCCACCTTTGTTTAACAGTTTCAAACCGCGTTGGGTTATTTGGTGACCGGCTTGAGGTCGAGCGAATAATACATGATGGCACCGAGAATGACAAACAAGCCCAAACTCCCTACCAACAGCGCATAAGTTTCAAGACTGAGCAAGACGTAGATATATGTGTACATGATAGCCAACAGACCGCCAATCATGACTGCCTGTTTACGCGCCTTGAACACACCCATCAAGAACAGTGTTATCATTACGACTGTCATGACCGCTGCAATGAGATAAGCACACCCGAATACCATGTGTTCGCTCATCGAGAGCAACAAACTGTAAAACAACACTAACGCAAGTCCGATGAGGATATATTGAAAAATATTGACAACAATCCCTGTTTTAACCTCGGTAAACAAGGCGGCGACAAAAGTAAGCACAATAACCAAGAGAGCATACTTGATGGCGCGTTCGGTCATCAAATGCCCCGCCACAGGCACCCTCATCGACACCTGCACTTGCGACTCGGACATTTCCAAACTGTAATCGTCGGTAAACAATTGAGGATAAGGGCGATTCAGACCTATCACCTTCCATGTTGCATCAAACCCCGAGCCGTCGGTTGCAACATTACTCTCAACCGGCAATATGCTACCGTTAAAACTCGGCGTATCACAGTCACCGCCAATGCGCACCGTTGTTTCTTCTCCTATGGGCGTGAAGCAAATGTGATCCGAGCCTTTCATTTCAAGAGCAAAATTGTAAGCCACCGAATCAATGTTGGCAAGTTGTGACAAATCAAGCGATGTATAGATTACCGACTGTGAGTATCTCTTGTATGAACTCTCATAAGTTTCGTTTTCGTTGTCAACGCTGAATTGATCAAATACCGCACTTTTCAAGAGGGGATCTGTTCCACTTGAGGCAAGAGCGTATTCCGTGCCACCGAGCGAGATCTTACCCACCGCACTCAATCCTCGCAGGTCGGTGACACCCACTTTCACCATAGCCTCATTTAACTTGAGATTGCGTTTATCGGGATACTTATCAATAAGGGTTTTAAGATTGAATGAGCCACTGAGTTCGGCCACGGTATTATACACCACCACATCGTAGATGCCCCGGTGACGGTGTTCGGTCATGACCGTATCATTAACATTGAGAGTTTGAGGCAGGAAATACACGTTTTTCACCTTGTTGTCCTTCACCATCGGCACCATGATAACGGGACCGGTGATGTGTTGAGGTTCGCCCCACTTGGAGGCGACTTCGGCTTGGACTGCCATTGCCGAGGCCTTACGGGTCGAATCGAGCGACGCGATTATCAGTGCAGGCAATAACAACAACAGTGACAGTATGGCTATCACTAACGCTTTCAAGCTCAAACTCATGCCGACATTCCGGTCGGTTGTTTGACCTAAAGCCTCCTGGGATTGTTGAGGTTGCACCCCGTTGGCAACGGGCACATCGGGCATCGGATTGATGCTTTCATCGGGATTTGTTGACTGTTCCATAATGGTTGGATATTGGTTAATATTAGAAGTCGATTGGCTTGTTAGACTGCTTGACACTTCAATGGTTTAACTGACAAAAATTAAAAAATGTAAACCGGGCTATTTTTCCTGTTTGTGCGTCATCAAGCGTCTTAACGCAGTTTATAGGTTGTTTTCAGACAAATAATGAAAAATATAATGCTGTTTTGTTTTGTAAATCAATTTTTATTTGTAACTTTGTCAATCCTTTGTGACAATTCTAATTTAAACCTCTTGATAAGATGAACAACCTTACAACCTCACGAGCGTTGCTTCTCATGGTCGGCATAGCCGTTGCCGTGGGTCTAAACTCCTGTGCATCAATGATGTCGTGTTGCGGTGGCAACTGCAACTGTTCCACAACGGGCTTGTGCACATGCGCCACTTCGCTCCACGTCGCATTACCCGGTGCGTCAATAGACGCGCCCACCGACTCCCAAAGTTCAACTGTTGACAAATCCAAACTTGCCGAATTGCTCAATATTGATTATACGCTTGTGCAGTACGACATGCCCGAGTACAAGCAACCCGAACGTCTCGTTTGGAAAGACGACACCATCAAGGAAAGCGCAGCACAACTCACTCCGCTCCTGCAGACCTTGAACGGTCGCATCACTCCTAAGAATGTTGCATTTGCCAACAATCGCAATGACATCTTCTTCTACTTCAGCAAGGACGGCGACAAGGTGGGACCGTTGCGCTTGTGCGTTGAGTATTATGCCGACGATCCGCTCAAGTACAATAAATTGATTTTCACGATTGACGGATTTGACTACACCTTCACCCCCACCAACATCAAGCGTGGCAAGGGTTCCGGTGTGATGATTTGGGAGAACAGCGATGATGCGCTCACATCTGCCGACCGCGACCTTGTCTATGCCCTCGCCCATAGCGAGCGATACGTGCGACTCAAACTTCACGGTGCCGACGGCATGAACCATGTCAAGAAACTCACCGATGAACAACGTCAAGGTTTCTACAACGTGCTTCAATTATATCTCTTACAAGGAGGTAAATTTTAAGTGGACAACACCTGAACTACGACAAACAAGGGGGACGCAGCTCACTGTGTCCCCCGTTGTTTGTCGTGTCGAAAAGCGAAACATCGGTCAGGTATCATAATCGACCCTCGTCAACATAACTGTAATACTTGCCACCGCGACACACAATGATGTGGTCAACGAGTTGAATGTCAAGGGCAGTGCAAGCGGCTTTCACCTTGGCAGTGAGATTATCGTCGGCAGTACTCGGGTTAGGATTGTCACTCGGGTGATTATGTGTGAGTATCATGCCGTCGGCAAGATACTCAATGGCCGGCTTGAGTACCATTTTCACGTCGGCAAGCGAAAAAGACACACCACCCGAACTGACACGTTTCCAATGAATAACCTCCTTGCGACGATTTAACAAAATCACGTCTATCACCTCGTTGGGCAAATCGGCAATCTTCGGTTTTATATAGCGGTAAGCATCTTCAGCATTACGAATTTTGAAACGGTCACCCAACGACTCTTGTTGATAACGACGGGCAAGTTCGAGAGTAGCAAGAAATTTAATTGCCTTCACTTTGCCTATACCCTTGTAATTGTTGCACAAGTCATTGATGCTGCATCGCGCCAAATTGTACAACTTGTTATCATGGTCACTCAAGATGCGTTGGCACAACACCGACACGTTCTCACCCGGTGTACCCGAGCCGATGATAGACGCGAGCAATTCGGCAGGCGACAGGGCTTGAAAGCCCAACGTTGTCGCTTTCTCGCGCGGGCGACTGTCGAGGTCGAGATCGCGCATCGCAAGACTCTTTTCAACTTCCTTATCCATCATTGACAATTCAAATCTGATGTTTCATAACCGTTGTCACTCGTGAGCCGCGGAACATCACTTGCCGCGGCGCATCTCAATCTCTTCGTCAATATCACGACCGTGCCCCAAGAGAATTTTCCACACGAATGCTCTAATAAACCCCGAGCCGTAACTTAACAGTTGGGTAAAACTCGCAACGACTGCAAGCAAGGCGATTTTCACGTTGTGTGACTCGATGAGCGCACTCACCCACAATAAAACGGCATAAGCGACAAGGGGCAATACAGCCCACCGGTGCCACGCGACAGCGAGCACGAGCAGTATTGCTGTTACGAGCGTGAATAACGCCGGCAGGGTGTGCACAATCTTGAGACTGCCGGGATATAACAACTTCAATGTAATACGACTCATGCCGAACACGTGGGTTTGACGCGCGAACTTGGAGAGGCTAGTGCGGCGCTTGTGCCACACGTAAGCCGGACGACACAAACGAATTGAAAAGCCCGCCTCGCGCACCCGTGTACTCATGTCAATATCTTCGCTGAACATCTCGCGAAAACCGCCAACGGCTTCATAAACCCTACGCGAATAACCCATGTTGAACGATCGGGGAGTGAAACGTTCCAGTTGCACCTTGCCTCCACGTATACCACCCGTAGTCCAGAACGATGTCATTGCAAACGAAATAGCCTTTTGCAAATCGGTAAAATCATCACTTGCCGCATCGGGACCGCCATAGCAATCCACCGGCTCGCGATCCAACTCGGCTGTCAACGTTGCAAAATAGTCGGGAGGGATAACACAATCGCTGTCAAAGAAGACAAAATAGTCGCCGGTTGCTCGCTCCAAACCGTGATTGCGTGCTATAGATCGTCCTTGATTGGACTTATAATAATAATGCACATCAACCTTATCTTTCCATTTATCACATTGTTCTTCACAAGGGACTGTGGAACCGTCTTCCACAATAATCACCTCAAAGTTGCGGCACGATTGTACCGCAAGACTTCCCAACAAATCGTCCACCTCCTGCGGACGATTATATACAGGGACAATTACCGAAAAACGAGGCATAGTATTTTAAATAACTATTCGAGTTGACAATTTGTGAAAACATGAAACTTTGCACCGAAACCGATACTTCAAAACGAACCGGACTCTCCCATGTCCTGAGCACCGGCGACCGGTCAACGTTCAAATCATGTGCAAATTTAGATAATTATTTTGAATTTAAGGGGAATTTGGTTACTTTTGCGTTCAATTAAAACGTCATCAACCGCAGGTTGGGTAACGACCTGTTTAATTCGCTATACAATCGGACAATAAATCTTAAAAAATTAATGACATAATGAAACTGCCGAGAATTATTTTATCGCTGTCGGTGATGACAGTAGTGGCTCTCACAACTGCCGCCGATGCTCCTGCCGGATACTACAAGTCGCTTGACGGCAAGAGCGGACAAGCACTCAAGACAGCAGTGCGCAACATCACCGTCAAGCACACCGTCGTGCCCTACAACAGTTTGTGGACTTATTTCCCATCGACCGACTGCGACCCTAATAACACGAGTCGCGTGTGGGATATGTACAGCGACAACAACTACTATTTTAACGGAACATGGAGTGTGAGCGGAATGAACCGCGAGCACTCTCTTCCCAAGAGTTGGTGGGGAGGCTACGATGTTTCGGCCGGATATAATGCCTATACCGACCTCAACCACCTCTACCCCAGTGATGCCGAAGCCAATACGGCAAAACTGCACTACCCGTTGGGCGAGGTCTCATCGGAAACATTCAACAACGGTGTATCGAAGGTCGGTGCTCCTAAGAGCGGTCAAGGTGGCGGATCATCACGCGTGTTCGAGCCGGACGACCGTTACAAAGGAGACTTCGCACGCACCTACTTCTACATGGCAACAACTTACAGTGACTACACGTGGAAATACACCTACATGATGTCCAATTCCGATTGGAAAACGCTCAACACATGGTCAATCAACATGTTGCTCAAGTGGCATCGCGAGGATCCGGTGAGCGAAAAAGAAAGATTGCGCAACGATGCTGTTCAACGCAGCCAAAACAACCGCAATCCGTTCATTGACAACCCCGAACTGGTCGAGTATATATGGGGTGACAAGCAAGGACAAATCTATAATGGTGACGGTGGTGAGGATCCGGGCGTGCCCACACTGATTTCGCCTACTCAGGGAACGGTATTCAACTTCGGTGACGTCGCTATAGGCAAGAGCCTCATGTTGACCATATACATCAAGGGAGAGCATCTCACAGGCAATGTGAGCGTGCAAGTTTACAGCGGTGACAAGGCGATGTTCTCTATCCCCGTGACTCAAGTGGAACGCACGGTTGCCAACAGTTCCGACGGTTATCCCTTGGTCATCACCTACACCCCCACCGCGCTCGGCAGTCACAGTTCGAAAATTCTCGTGAGCGATGGTGGTATAGTGGGATCGGTAGCAGCCGTACTCAACGGTAATTGTCTTGCTGTGCCCTCGTTGAGCGCAGTCACGGCAATGCCGGCAACAAACATCACCGATAGCGGTTACACCGCCAACTGGCAAGCGAGTGACAACGTGATTGACTACTACATCGTCAACCGCATCGTGTACGACTCACACAACAATATCATCAGCAACGAGAGTTACACCACCGATGAGACCAGTTACACTTTCGACGACCGTGGAGAGGGCGAAAAGCACACCTACACCGTTCAAACAAGTCGATTGGGTTACACTTCGGTACCAAGCAACGTTATCACCATCGACGCGACCGGCATCACCGGCATCGATGCCGACTTGCCCTTGCAAGTCATAGCCGACGGCAACCGACTGCTGTTCAAGTGCGGTGCGCCGTTACACGATGTCGCTGTGTTTAACGCAGCCGGACAGTTGGTACGCCTATTACCTGTCGTGACTTGCGATGACGAGATTGAATTGCCCGCCGGTGTTTACATCGTCACCACCAACAACGGTCGCGACCGCACCAAGGTTGTCGTGTTCTGACTCGTGTAAACTTGACGGCTCGTAGACATAAAATGACCTCCGAGGCATTGCCCCGGAGGTCGTTTTATATCGTTGACCGTTCAATTATTTCACATATTGCTTGATGGCATCGCGCCATATCACATAGCCCTCGCCCATCAAGTGAAGACCGTCGTTGGTCAAGTCTCGTCTCAACTTACCCTCGTCATCGGCAAATAACGGAAACAAATTCACCCATGTCACACCTTGACGGTGAGCAACTTGCTCGAGGGCGCGATTGCCGTCAAGCACGACTTGTTCCTTGCCCTCAAGACGCTTATAACGCTTGAAGTCGTTGTTTATAGGCAGCATACTCTGCAGGTATATCTGTGTGCGCGGACTGCGCTGTTTGACACGGACAATGAGTTTTTCCATCACACGACCTATGCTGTCACCGTCGACATCATGAGAGATGTCGTTGACACCGCTCAAAATAAACAATTTCTTGGGCTGACCGTCGATGATAGGGTCTAAACGATCAATCAGTCCTTGGATAATATCACCGACAATACCACGATTTTTAATGTGACGATTGTTAAATAATTCGGCAAACTCGGCACCGTCGGTAAGACTGTTTCCGAGGAATACTATATCACCGCGAGTGATAGGTGGCAAGGTGGCAAAATGAGTGACCCGTCGTGCATAGTAAGGGTCGTCGTTAGTCCACTGCCGGGCTGCGGCCACATTAGGCGACATCAATGCCACCGGCAACGACAATGCCACCGCAATGAGGTGCTGCAATAGTTTCATGAAATTAACGTTTAAACGGTTAGACATCCGGCGGTGAGTTACAACTCACTGCGATAAGCATCACACGCCAGTTTCACACTGCCGTGCAGTAATAACAAGCGACGCGCGGCATCGTAGTCGGTCAGTCCCAACTCTTCCATAACCATGCGCGTGCCGCGATCAACGAGTTTGGCATTGGTGAGTTGCATGTTCACCATTTTGTTACCTTTCACTCTTCCCATCTTAATCATCACCGCTGTCGATATCATGTTACAGATGAGTTTTTGCCCTGTACCGGATTTCATGCGCGAACTTCCCGTCACATACTCCGGACCGACAATCATCTCAATTGCAATGTCGGCAGCCTCGCTTATCGGCGCATCGGGATTGCTGGTAATGGCAGCCGTGAGACAACCGTGAGCACGAGCATCACGCAACGCCCCCAACACATAGGGGGTCGTGCCGCTCGCCGCAATACCTATCACCGTATCCTTGTCGTTCACCTTGTGTTCCAACAGATCTTTCCAACCCTGCTCGGTATCGTCCTCGGCGTTCTCCACAGCATGACGCAAAGCGTAGTCACCGCCGGCAATCAAGCCGACAATCCAACCCGATTCCATGCCGAACGTGGGAGGAATCTCGCTCGCATCAAGCACACCCAATCTTCCGCTCGTGCCGGCACCCATATAGAAAATGCGACCACCGCGGCGCATACGCTCAACTATAGCCGTCACCAATCGGTCAATCTGCGGAATTGCGCGCTCCACAGCATCGGCGACCTTGTGATCCTCACGATTGATGTCGGTCAAAATTTCTCGCACCGACTTGCGCTCCAAGCCGTCGTATAATGACGGTTGTTCACTTATCTTGACAAAAGCCATTATTGTTGGGTTTGTAATTACGTTGCAAATTTAGTAAAAAGACTTCAAACTTTAATTGTTATCTTCAATTATTTCTCATTTCACTTTGAAACCGCACACTGCCCGTCGTTATCGGATTCGCCGTATTGTTGCAGGTACAACCGGCATGTAAGAGCCAATTCATCGTACCATTCGTTGCCAAATCGCTCGATAAGCGGTTCTCGCAAGAACTCGTACACGCGAATCCCGCGAGCACGCCCCAACGTCTCGGCAGCACGGCAAATCTTCCACCTGTCGTAGTTAACCGCATCACAGTCACCGATGTGTTTTACCCGTGCGGGATACAAATAGCACGACATGGGCTTGCGCCACGCGATGCGTCCCATTCGATAAGCCTTCTCGATTGCACATGAGCACAACCCACCCTGCTCATAACAAGTGAACACACAATTGCGCCCCTCAATAATCTGCGTAACCAATTCCCCCTCGGGGTCGCGATAAGTCACGCCACTCCCGGTTATTTCCTCTTGAGCACGAGGCAACAACAAGTCCCACACCTGCGGCAGTATTTGTTCGAGCATATCCGCCTCAGCCTCGGTCACGGGAGCACCGGCGTCGCCCTCAATGCAACACGCTCCCAAACACTTGTCAAGGTCACAACAAAAAAAACGCTCCACGAGATCAAGGCTAACCAATGTACCCTGTATATCCAACATTCATCAACTCGATTAAATTGTCATTACCCGACAAAACAACTGTCTTGATGGACAATCACTATAGTTAACACCGCAGTTATGTTTATTATTATAATGTCTCCTCGTTTGTCGGCTGAACTATCTTGGACAATGCGTCCTCAAGGTCGGCAACTTTGGCCAACCTCAAGTGGTACTCACCCTTGTAGAAATATGAGATATTACCGGTCTCCTCGCTCACCACAATTGCGATAGCATCGCTATTCTGGGTTACTCCCATCGCAGCACGGTGACGCAAACCGAGGTGACTGGGAAACTTGTCGTGATACACCGGCAAGATACAACCTACTGCACGCACCACCCCATCGGCTATAATCATTGCTCCGTCGTGCAAGGGACTGTTCTTGAAAAAGATATTTTCGATTAAACGGGAGTTGATAGCCGCATCAATAATATCGCCCGTGTACACATAGTCGTCGAGCAACGATTGTTGTTGTACTACAATCAAAGCACCGGTTTTACTCTTGGACATACGAGAACAAGCATTCACGACAGGCAAGATCCACGAATGCACATCGTCATCACCGGTGCGGTGCTTGAAAAACTTGCCAATAATGCCCCACCCACGCTGAGATCCCAGTTCCGACAAGAAACGGCGTATTTGGTCTTGGAACAAGATAACCAAAATAAAAATACCTATATCAATGAACTTATCCATGATGGTGCCTATAAGCACCATGTCAAAAATCTTGTATGCCACAGCCCATGCAAGCACAAACGCCAACACACCGGCGAACACACTGAGTGCGCCGCTGTCGCGCATCGTGCGATAGATGTAGTAGAGCAAGGTGGCAACCAACAAGACATCAACAAGATCTTTGATGCCCACCCATTGTGACAAAATTGAAAAAAACATCATATAGCGTTTCTATTTTCGGTAAATCTAAAATCAATCAAGTGTATATAGCGAACGCAGTTTACATACCACATCGCGCGCATCACGTGCAGCAGCCACGTCATGTACTCGCACGATGTGCACACCGGCTGCCATTGCCAGGGTATTCAATGCCGTTGTGCCCGATAGAGCATCTTGAGACGCCCCCCCGGTCACCGCAGTCACCATCGACTTGCGTGACACGCCCGCCAACACCGGGACATCGAGGCATTGCACCATGTCGCCCAACGAAGACATCATGAGGTAATTCTGATCCACTGTCTTGGCAAAACCGAACCCCGGATCGGCAATCACATCGGCAATGCCCGCTTGGTGTGCTATATCCACCCGACGTGTCAACCACTCGAGAACTTCAGCGACCACGCCATTCTCGCCATAGTCGGTCATCGACATCATTGTTGCCGGTGTGCCTCTCATGTGCATCAATATATACGGTACTCGCAGGGCTGCCACCGTGGGCAACATATCACTGTCAAGCATTCCGCCACTGATATCATTAATGATGTCAGCACCCAGTTCCCGCACGGCAACACGCGCAACATGAGATCTCCATGTATCCACACTGATGGGAATTCCGGCAGCAATGCGACGGACAACAGATAATGCCGGGCGCAGCCGCGCTAATTCCTCATCAACTGTGGGTGCCACCGAACCGGGACGGGTACTGCAAGCCCCGATGTCAATCATGTCAACTCCCGCAACCACCATTTCACGCACAATGCGTTCAACATCGGTCGTGTCAACCGCTCGCGATGACGGATAGAAGGAATCGGGCGTAACATTGACGATTCCCATTATCCACGGCCGCTCGAGCGTCACCACTTGACCGGCGATGCACAAATCATATGACTTAAACGGTTTCACATTACAAAATTACGTCAAAACACGCATTAAAAAAAATTTGTGAACATTTTTTGCTCTTCATGACGGTTTTGCAAGTTCCACATCACTACCGCCACAATTAAACAATACAAACAAAAACTATGCAATAATTGAAATTTTTTTATTAATTTTGCAGCTTGAATTACAATTTGTAAGAAATCATGACCGAATTGAACACAGAACGAGCCGGATTTGCAACCCGATTGGGAGCCATTGCCGCCACTGCCGGCTCGGCTATCGGCTTGGGAAACATTTGGCGTTTCCCCTACGAAGCGGGGCAAAACGGAGGAGGAGCCTACATACTCGTGTACATCGTGTGCGTTGCCCTATTAGGAATACCTGTGATACTCAGTGAGTTTATAATAGGGCGTTCTACCCACAAGAACATGAAAGGCGCGTTGCGACAATTATCACCCGATAGCCACGTGTATCGGTTCACCTATGTGTGCATTGCGGGTGCAATCATCACATTGGGGTTCTATGCCGTTGTGTGCGGTTGGGTAATCGAGTACTTGTACCAAGCCCTAACGGGACGTCTGTTGGGACACACCCCCGAGCAGTATAACACCATGTTCACCGACCTTGTGGGCAGTCCGTGGCGTGGCGTGTTGTGGTCTGCGTTGTTTCTTGCCGTTAACTTTTGGGTAATGCGACGCGGTGTCAAGGGGGGCATTGAACGAGTGTCACGCGTGATGATGCCGTTGTTGTTGATATTGTTGGTCATCTTTTGCATTCGCTCGCTCATGTTGCCCGGTTCGTTAGCCGGCGTTCGTTTCTTGTTGGTACCCGACTTCGGGCAATTAACATGGCAAGGTGCAGTAAACGCTATGGGGCAAGCATTCATGTCGCTCACTTTAGGTATTTCAGGCTTGGTGACTTACTCGAGTTTCTTCAAGGACGATGCTCCCCTTGCGCGTGATGCTACTACAGTTGCCATACTGGATACATCGGTTGCCATACTCAGCGGTTTGGTGATTTTTCCGGCAGTATTCAGTTTCGGCATGCAGCCCGAGGCGGGTCCCAAACTCATTTTCGAGGTTTTGCCCGCCATTTTCCAACAGATGACAGCCGGTGTCATTTGGGCGATATTGTTTTTCTTGCTTGTCTTTTTCGCTTCGCTTACCAGCACTATTGCATTGAGCGAAATTCCTATAACATTTTTCCAAGAAGAGTATCACATGAGTCGCAACGCAGCCACGTGGTGGTGTGCGGCTGCCGTGGGCTTCATCAGCCTGCTCAGCGCGCTGTCGTTTAATGTCCTTGACAAGGTGACACTTGCCGGCATGAATCTCTTCGACGTGTTCAACTATGCCGCCAGTAATGTATTCATGCTGTTAGGAGGACTTGTGACGGCAGTCTACGTCGGGTGGTTTCTCGACCGAACTATCATTCATGATCAACTCACCAATCACGGCACTCTCACCTCGCGCATTGAGCGATATACGATCTTCTGCTTGCGATACATCGCGCCCATTGCTGTTGCGCTCATCTTTTGGAGTGTTGTCTGTTGAGCGATGCTTCAGGTGAAACGTCAGGAAAGTCGATAAACTCTATATCAGTAACAATAATTCCCAATTTAAAAACCACTGTTCGATGAACAGTGGTTTTTAATTCTCATGCTTGGTCTGCCTTGATCTTGGCAAGATTTACACGACGCTCCTTGATGCGAGCCTTCTTGCCGGTGAGCTTGCGCAGATAGTACAACTTGGCGCGACGCACCTTGCCATACTTGTTAATCACAATGCTCTCGATGAACGGCGACTCGATGGGGAAGATACGCTCCACACCGATGTTGGCACTCACCTTGCGAACGGTAAAACGCTTCTTGACGCCTTCACCGGTGATTTTAATCACAACGCCGCGATACTGTTGAATACGCTCTTTGTCACCCTCTTTAATGCGATAAGCCACGGTAATCGTGTCGCCGGGACCGAACTGCGGATGCTTATTGCCGGTGGCAAATGCCTGCTCGGCAACCTTAATCAGATCCATGATAAATGTTTGCCTTATAAAAATAAGTTATTAATAAAACTTCGCAACATTCACAAGCCACACATTTCTTCTTGTCAGAGGTTGCTAAAGCGACCGCAAAGGTACAACTTTTTTTTCATTCACCCAAATATTTTTGGTGTTGCACCTCTTTACAAATTGTGCCATGCAGTGTAACAGGTTGCTCACATCAACGGAATCCGCTACCGCCACCGCCGCTAAAACCGCCGCCACCGCCATACGACGAGGAACCGCCGCTACCGCTATGACGCTCGGCTGCGCGAGCACGACGCTCGGCGGGTGTTTCGTAGGTTTCAACATAATCGACACCGCGAATCGTGTAAGATGCCACACTTGACGCAATGTCGGTCTCGTATAACATGGCATCATCGGGTGCCAAGGTCACATAGTCGGGCCATACACGTTTCAAGTCTTTGAAAACCTGATGGGCGATGCCGTAGAGAGTGGCAAACACCATATACTCTTTCCATAGCATCACCTCATAGAGACCGCGCTCATCAAGCAACGTGAATTCTTGCAGAAATTTTTTCAAGCCGTACACCTGCTTCACCTCAACAGGTTGGAGATCGCTTAACTGACGACCGTTACCGTCAAGCAAATCGGTAACCTTGCTCACTATGGCACGATGTTCGACCGGGTACTTCTCCATGTAACGTTGCATCTCACGAGGCTGTAAAACGTGGTCGTCACCGGCGGCATTCCACATCATCTCGTGTACCACATTGAGCAACTCCTCTTGTTCACCGGCAGCATTTCCGGGCAAAGGCGGAGTAACCACATACTCCCCTGTCACATCACCGCCGGCATCGATGGCAGTGCGCAACGTGATGCGCCCCTCATGGGTGAGACGAAGCACCACGGCAGCGATTTGTTGATAGGGTGTAACATCGTCACTGTTGACGGCACGCAACACCTCGCCGGTACGGTACAGGTCGCCACCGAAAGGGATTGTGCGACTCCACTCGGTCATCTCACCCCGCTTGTTGCCGAACAAACGATTGTTGTGACGTGCACGTGTCACCGATGTTCTTACCAGGATAACCTCAACCACGGTCATGATGCCCAACACTATCCATAAGATGGCTTGTATATATCCGCTCAGTTCGTTCCATATCTCCGACCAAAAGCCCGACTCCGACTCGGCTCCGCTACCCTTGAGCGAGGCTTTGACACCACCTTTACCCTCGTCAATGAGAGTATAGTTACTGCCCTTGAATGCCGGTTTCTTTACCTTGTTGACAAACGAGCCACCACGTTCAGACACAGGGTGAAACACCCCTTTGTCAAATTGTGCAACGATGACAAGTCCCTCTCTATCGTTACCGAAAGGCACTTCTGTGTCGGCAACAATTTTACCGTCAACAAAGTTCACGGTGCCATGGTAGCGAAAAGCCCATACACGCGCATTCTCGGGTGACAATGGCGTGTGTTCTGCCTCAATCACAAGTCGCGCGTGCTTGGCATAAGCCCCGGCAGATGGCTCATAAAACTTGAAATTAAAACCGTCATAGTCATCAAACGAATTGACAAGACCCGACAACGTATAGTGAATGTTATACACGCGATGTCCGCCATTGCCGAGTCCCCAACACAGTTCGAGGCCATCTCTGCTCTTGTAGATGCCACAACGCGCGGTTTTGAGTGTGCGCGACAAGTCCACGTTCCACGGTGTCGTGTTCTCGTAGACGGCGCCGGTCTCGTCGCTCACGGCGAGTTCGCCCACTTGAATGCCATGCAGATTATATTGCTTGATATATCCCTCGGTACCGTTGCTTCCTATTGAGCAGTCACGTATCTCCACAACACGGGCGTGGCCTGCGTCGTTGAGAACCACACGAATGAACAAATCGTTCAACATGTGGGCATTGGCACATAGCGTCACGAATAGCAGTGCAAACACCGTACATGCCAAGCGCAGCGTATAATAAGTCCGTTTCATACCAACGCTATGGCAACCTTCTTGACAACATATAAAATCACGTACACTGCGACACACAACAACAGCAGTGATGCAATGGGCCATTGGGCGTAAAACTCGGTGCACCATGTCCACCATGACGTTTCGTATGCCATGGGGTCGACACCGCTCATCATAGGACTCGCCAATTCCTCGGGTGTGATAACGGCAAGCGAGTCAATAGGGATAGTATCCATTGTCATCAAGTATTGGGGAACATGTCGGGCATGGTGGTTTTTTGTACCTCATCAACGGTGAAATAATCACGCATACCGAAGTTGAGCATACTCGCCACGAACGACGACGGCCATTGTCTGACGGCACGATTCATCTTGGTGGCGGTGTCGTTGTAGACCATGCGACTGATGCGCACGTTCTCCTCGTAATTCTTCACCGCGTCCATCGCGCGCAAAAACAAATCGTTCGCCTTGAGATCGGGATAACTCTCGCCTATTGCCATCAAGCGTGAAAACACATTGGACAATTCACCCTCTTGACGGGCGACATCGGCTGCACTGTTCACAGTCGACTGACGACGTTGAGCAATGACTTGTTGCAGGGTTTCGCTCTCGTGCTTGGCATAGGTTGACGCGGTCTTGGCTACAGCCATCAACGCGTCCCAGCGACTATTGAGTTGGACTTGAATTTGTCCGAGAGCATTTTTACAATTCTCGTCAAGTTGCACGAGCGAACGTTGAGTCGAAAAAATGTACAGGGCGACAACTGCCACTACGAGCAGCACGAGCACCATCATAATAACTAAAACCGTAATCATAGTAAGCGATATATTAGAAGATTAATATTGTTTCAGACGATTGACTGTCTATTTGATAGTATTATTAAACACAATGATAGCAATAAAATTGCAATCTCACCTCAAGCGATACGAGCAAGCCCGACACAATAAGGACATTCACATGTGCACGACGTGATGAATTACTCGCTACCGATTACCTCGCCGATAGGTAGCGATGAGCATCCAAGGTCATGCAGCACGGGAGTGATGCGTTGCAATAACTCCTCCACACGCGCACGCTGGGTAGCGAGATTGATGCGAATAAAGCCCTCACCGGCAGCACCGTACATCGTACCACTATTAACGAGCACACGTGCCTCGGTCAACAACCGCGCTGTGATTTCGTCGCTGCTCAATCCGGTGTGCCTACAATCCACCCAAGCGAGATAAGTTCCCTCTAACGGCATTACCTTGTAACGTGGCAGATGCTCCTTGAAGTGTCCAACCAAGCATTCATAATTTGCCTTAATATAATAATTCAGCGCGTCAAGCCACTGCTCACATTCGTTATAAGCCGCTATAAGAGCGTCAACTCCCAATGGATTGACATCACACACCTCATTGATATTGAGGGCGCGTTCAATGGCAGCCCTATAGTCCTCACGTTGAGTGATAATATTTGCAACTTGTAATCCGGCTGTATTAAAACTCTTGCCGGGTGAACAACACACCACAGCATCGCGAGCCAACCCGGCATCAATTGTTGCGTACGGTGTGTAATGACTGCCCGGCATGACAAGTTCGCAATGAATTTCATCACTCACAACCACGACACCGTTGTCACGGCACGAATTGCCCAAAAAGAGCAATTCGTCGCGTGTCCAGACGCGACCACCCGGATTGTGCGGATTACACACAATCAGCATTGTCGTTGTCGGCACGGCAAGTGCAGCGGTCAATGCAGCACGGTCTATACGGTAAAATCCGTTGTTATCAATAGTCAATGGTACCTCAACAACTTGACACCCGTTGTTGCGCACCGAGGAGAAGAAGCAGTTGTACACGGGCGTGAGCAACACGATGCCGTCACCGGGACGAGCAAGTGCCTTGATAACAGCCGATAATGCAGGCACCACACCGGTTGTATACCGTATCCACTCGCGGTCGATGTGCCAACCGTGACGCCGTGCAAACCACCCGATAACAGCATCGTAATACGCTTCGGGTACAAGTTCGTAACCGAACACTCCGTGTTCAACACGTCGCATCAGCGCCTCTTTAATTGCCGGTGCCACTTCAAAGTCCATGTCGGCAACCCATGCCGGCAACACGTCATCAGGGACCATGTCCCATTTATAACAGCCTGACCCACGACGCGCGGTCATACGCTCAAAAGGAGTAAAATCAACCATTATATACTTTTACGACACGTTATTTCACAATCGGTCTCCTTCTTAATGTTGGCATCGATGATAATCTCGCCCACCGAGTCGACAACAACTTTTCCACCTGCGGGATTTTTGATACTCACCACATGTCCGCGTATGTCGGCAGTTACGGTGCTATATTCGAACATCAGGTCGCTATCGGCACCGAATGTGCAATTCTCCAACACGAGGTCGCGAGCATAACACAAAGGCTGTTGACCGCTGATGTGACAATTTATCAAGCGCAAATTCTTACTGTGCCAGCCGAGGAACTCACCGTCTATCACGCTGTCGATAACCGTCACGTTCTCCACTTCCCAAAAAGCATCTTTGGTCGTGATGCGAGCATTGCGAATAACAACGTTCTTCACATATTGGAACACATACTTGCTCTCGCACACAAGTCCGTCAATGTCAACATCGGTACAACCCATGAAAGGATAAGCACCTTCACGCATGGTAACATCTCGCAATCTCAAACCGTGAATGTTCCAGAATGTTTCATCGGCATCGTTGACAGTCACCCGCTCGAGTGACAAATTATTCATCTCACGGAAGAACTTGGGAGCATTTATCACCGTGTCACTCATCATCATGTTATTGCTATACCATATCGCCGAGCGACTGCCCGGGTCGAACAGACAGCGGGTAATCACCGAGTGCTCGACATGCCACAAGGGGTACTTACCGATAAAGTGACAATCGTCACACTCGATGTCACTACACTCTTTAATTCCGCTCTCGCCTTCGGTAATAGTGACACGTTCCAGTCGCACACCGTGACTTTCGAACAGCGGTCTTTCGCCGCCAAAGGTTTTGTCCTGTATCAGTTTCATCGGTATAACCGGTTTAATTTAAGTTTAGAGAATATTTCGTTGTTATAATCGTTGTTTAATCACTTTTTAATCGTCCATCCCCGAAGACAGGCTCGTGAATGTCTCTTGTTACCCATCATTTTTAATGTATTTCAAATAAAGACGGGTGAGGAAAATTGCACCACGGAAGCACAATTCAAGACACATTGCCAACCACACACCCTGTAAGCCCATCGCGCCAACCATCAATGCCGACAAGGTCAACCTTACCAACCACATGCTGGTAAGATTCATCCAACACGGCACCAAGGTATCACCGGCACCCACCATCACTCCGTAACACACAATGGCAGCCCCGAACAACGGCTCAGCCCACGCCTCGATGCGCAACACCGACGTACCCAACGTGACAACATCGGCAACAGGTGTCATAATGCCCATCATCAATGGTGCACACCGATAGAGTAAAACACCCATCACACCCATTATAGCCATACCACAACCGACCGTAATTGCCGAAAAACGGCGCACCAAATCGCGGCGCTTGGCACCTATACTCTGCCCCACTAATGTTGTTGCCGCGTCAGCAATGCCATAGCCCGGCATGTAACATACACTCTCGGCAGTGATAGCAAAGGCGTTGGCGGCAAGTGCCACGCTGCCCAGCGGTGCCACAATGGTGGTGATAACAACGGCAGCGGCACTCATCATCGTAGCCTGTATGCCCATGGGAAAAGCGATGCGCCATGCCCTCACCAACGTCGGGTACATCGGTTTAAACGAACCGCTCTCCTTGGTCAACCTCAATTCACGTGATCTCAATGTCACGTAGTATAACATCAACACGGCGATGACAACCTCGGCAGACACCGTGCCTATCGCGGCTCCCATCACCCCCAACCCGACTCCGGGCATAGTGAACGTGAGTCCCGATGCCGTTATCTCACGCGTGGGAAAGATGAGAAAAAAATTGAATATCACGTCAAGCACACACATCATGATATTGAGTGCGCTCGGCACCTTCATGTTGCCACTACTGCGCAACATTCCTCCGGCAAGAAATTCCAGTTGCAATGGCGGCAAGCCTATCATCAGCACAAGAAAGTAGGAACTTGCTTGAGACACAATAGCATCATGACCACCCAACCAATGTGGCAACCGGGGGCTAATGAGAATTCCGGCAATCGCAATTGTCACTGCGATGACGGTGCAAGCCACCAGCGACTGGCGCAATACACTGCGAGCTCTGACATTGCGCTTGGCACCCAACAGATGAGCCACTTGTACACTGAAACCCATTGCCACCGCACTGAGAATTCCGGCAAACAACCACACCGTGGTTGACATCAAGCCGACTGCGGCACTGTCATCTGCGCCCAACTGCCCCACCATTGCCGAGTCGATATACATCATCAATATGGAGGACAATTGAGCGAGAATTGACGGCACGCTCAACTGTGCCGTCAGCAACAACTGTTGACGCAACGACATTTCACCGCCGTTGCGTATCATTGCCATCAAGCCATCTTTACTCTCTCGATGTGACATGTTGTTGATTTACTGAATAACCTCGCAAAGATACACAAAACAATTCATATCACCAACAATGCGTCATATCGTGGAATCGTGGAACTTTTCGCTTTAAATCAGGATTCACAACAAATGTAATATTCGCCGGGAACGTCAATGACAACAACAAAGGGTGTCTCTCGTGGGAGAGACACCCTCAATGTAGATTATTTACTTTCTCTATTACTTAGCGCGAACGATAGTCACGGCACGGTCGAGAGAAGCGCACTTGGCACCGAAGTTGGTCAAGTTACCGTCGTTGATTTGAGTGTCAAGACGACTATCAGCGATACCCTTGGCAACAAGAGCCTTCTTCACACCTGCAACACGATCCTTGCGGAGTTTGGTGTTGATCTTGTCATTACCGGTGTAGTTATCAGCCCAACCGGTGAGCACGTAGTTGCTGTCCTCGTTTGCCATCACACCTGCAACAGCGTTGAGCACGTCCTTTTGCACACCTGCGATCTCGCTGCGACCGATTTGATAATAGATAGTTGCCAACGGGCCCTCTGCGGGAGCGACATCACCACCGTCATCAATCGGACCGGGTTTGTGGCAATCATCAAGATCCTTGAGACACTTGCGGAGTTGACCCTCGAGGTCAGCAATCTTCTTGTTGGCGTTCTCCAAACTCTTGACGAGAGCGTCACCCTCAGCATCGGTATATTTGTACTTGGGGCAAACCGGAACAACGGGAGCACCATAACCGACCTTCTTGCCGAAGTTGTAACGAAGACCCAGCAACACACCTGCGTTGTGGAACCAGCCCTGATAGCCGATACCGTCAACGAACTTTTGGTTAGTCTCCCAACGGAGGTCGAGCAAAGCGCCGAAGTGCTTGCTCAGGCGGAACTCGTTGAGTAAACCCGCACGGAGACCCATGTTACGACGATCTTGCAAGTAACGGTATCTCTTGCCATTGTATTGGAAACTGCTATTGCCATCGCGCTTGGTTACCTCGCGCTCAAACATCCAACTCACACCGGCACCGGCATAAACGGTGGCGTTGTAGAAACGGTTGGGCTTGTAGCCACAAAACAAGTTAGTGATATTGAACATCACATCACCCTTGAAACCGAGGTTCAAGAAACGTTGGGGGAAGTAACCCTTGCGAACGATCTCCACGGGATAGTCAACAACACCCACTGCGGTGCGGAATGCGTTATTGATACCCGACTGTGAGGCTGCCGTCACACCCTTGTTCTGAGTCAAGTCGGCCTGAGCGCGAACACCGATGACGGGCGAGAACCACTTACCGAAGCCGAGGTTAGCCTTGGCACCGATGCGATCGCCGAAATCGGCCTTGCTGTCAAACTTGCTGAGCATCACGCCTACACCACCTTCAGCATCGATGAACCAGTTGTCAGCGAAACTGCTCTGAAGATAGCCCTGGGCAGGATCCTCAACGTACACTGTCTCCTGTGCATTAACTGCAGCAGGAGCCAAGAACATAGCACTTGCCAGTGCAAACAAAGTAATTTTCTTCATAGACTCTAAGTTTGAATTACTATATGTTAAACATTAAAAATTAGTCTACACACAAAATATTGTGCAAATATAGTCATTTTTTTTGGATTGCCACCTATATTTGCACAAAAAAATCATTTTTAATGTTAAAAAAAGTTCATTTTAACACTTTCAGTATCTCTTTTGCCACATTTTCGGGCGTGAAACCGAACTTCTCGTCAAGCACCTTGTAAGG
Organism: uncultured Porphyromonadaceae bacterium; assembly: GCA_937901905.1. GTDB lineage: Bacteria > Bacteroidota > Bacteroidia > Bacteroidales > Muribaculaceae > Sodaliphilus. The sequence goes on from CALDIF010000076.1 coordinate 35,241, forward strand.
AGCCGATGCACCAAAGTGGTCAAGGCCGTAAATAAATCCGGTGGGCACCACACGACGCAGCGTGCCGGGTAACCCTGCCGTCAAGCCGAATGTGGGAACTCCGGAGGGAATCACACTCTCACGATAAGCCTCGTCTTGATTGAGGAACAAGCCTATTGACGGAACACTCACCACACGAGCCTTAACACCGTCACCGGCAATCAAGCCTGCCGCGGCAACGAGGGTCGATACCTCAGAGCCGTTACCGACCAAAACAACATCGGGATGTTCCACATTATTAATAATATATCCGCCACGTGCCGCTTGAAGTGCATCGCGGTAACGATTACCGCTCTCACTCGGCAACTCGGGAATGTCTTGGCGAGACAAGATAAGGGCGGTCGGAGTCAACGTGTTCTCCATCGCCATCTTCCAAGCCACCGTAGTCTCGGCAGCATCGGCGGGTCGCAACACGAGCATACTGTTGCGACCATGATGATTCTTGAGTTCCTCCATCAAGCGTATTTGAGCCTCTTGCTCGACGGGCTCGTGGGTGGGACCATCCTCACCTACACGGAAAGCATCGTGTGTCCAAATGAACTTGACCGGCAACTCCATCAGAGCCGACAAGCGTGCCGCAGGCTTGATATAGTCGCTGAAGACAAAGAAAGTGCCACAAGCGGCTATCACACCACCATGTAACGCCATGCCGTTGATAATGGCAGCCATCGCGAGTTCGCTCACGCCGGCATTCAAGAACGCGCCCTTGAAATTGTGGCGCGTGAACGCGCCTGCCACTTTCAAGAATCCGTCGGTCTTGTCGCTATTGGCGAGGTCGGCACTACTGACAATCATGTTACCCACTTGCTCGGCGAGGGCTTTAAGAACCGTAGCGCTCGCCGCACGCGTGGCACAACCGGGCTTTTGCGAGATACCTTCCCAATCTACGGCAGGAACTTCACCGGCGATGTAACGCTCGAGCGTTGCCGCTGCCTCGGGATTATCCTTTGCCCACGCTTGTTGGGCGGCCTTGCGCTCGGCAACAATCTCACGCAAGCGAGTCGCACGCTCGGCATACAATTGCTTCACATCGGGGAATGTAGCCCACACGTCAGCGAGATTTCCGCCCAGATGTTCGATAGTTCGTTCATAACTTGCACCACTCTTACTCAAGGGGTTGCCGTGGGTGCTGCACTGTCCCTCAAAACCGGCACCGTCCGCGGTGACCGCGCCGCGTCCCATCACGGTGTGACCGAGAATGAGCACCGGCTTGTCGGTCTCGCCCTGCGCGTCGGCGAGAGCGGCTGCTATGGCAGTCGCATCGGTACCGTCAACCTCAATAACACGCCACCCGAAAGCGCTATACTTGTCAGCGGTGTCCTCGATACTCACAGCATCGCAGTTGGTTGACAACTGAACGCGATTGCTGTCGTAGAACATAATCAAGTTATTCAAGCCCAAGTAACCGGCAATGCGAGCGGCTTCCTGCGAAATGCCCTCTTGCACACCGCCGTCACTGATGAAAGCGTAAGTCTTGTGTGCCCACACTTCACCGAAACGCTCGACAATAAAACGCTCGGCAATAGCAGCACCGACAGCCATCACGTGTCCCTGTCCGAGCGGTCCGCTCGTGTTTTCCACGCCGTGTGCGGGGTCAACCTCGGGGTGACCGGGTGTTATACTCCCCCACGAACGGAACGCTTGCAAATCCTCGACAGCGTATTTGCCGGTGAGGTGCAGCACGGCATAGAGCATTGGCGACATGTGACCGGGATCAAGGAAAAAGCGGTCGCGCGCGAACCAGCAACCGTCATCGGGGTCGTGGACTAAGAATGAGGAATAGAGAACATTGATAAAGTCGGCACCACCCATTGCACCGCCCGGGTGACCGCTCTTGGCTTTCTCGACCATCGCAGCCGCCAACACGCGAATGTTGTCGGCACCACGGGTCATCAATTTAGCGTCGATTTTCATTGTAATATTTTTAAAGTTTCAATATCGTCCGATTGAGGTAACAAATTTAGGCAATAATATTCAACCGCCCAAATTTATTACCGAAAAAAGATGAAAAAGATGACAACCGACACCCCAAAACAGGCTGCGCTCAACCACATTCTCATTTCTGTCAGTCCCATCGGATAAAATACCACTCTACAGTGGCAAAGAGGGAGCGTCAAATAATATGACGCTCCCTCGTGTGTCTTGTCACGCTATTACCGGCGATTGTCCTCAGTCAACGGGGATGTCTTTGTTGACGTTCTTGCAGCCGATAAGGGCGTAGAACAAGATGTATGCCAGGCCGAGCAGGGGCACGCAGTAGGAGGCGAGGTAGCCCGGAGAGCCATCGGCAATATAGGTCTGAACCAGCGGCAACACACCTCCGCCCACGACCATCATCATGAAGATGCCGCTGGCAGCCGCCGTATACTTGCCCAAGCCCTCAGTGGCGAGGTTAAAGATGCACGACCACATCACCGATGTGCACAATCCGCACAACACGAACAGCACCGCACTCACCGGCACCGTTTCCATCACAATCGCCATCTTCTCGCTGCTGAACACCGGCATTGACGTGGTCACACTCTTGTCAATCATCATCGCGGCGATGATTAAGCACATCGCTACGACACTCACACAGATCATCATCGTGCGGCTCGACACCTTACCGGCAATACTGCTGCCCACAATGCGTCCCACGAGCATCAGCAGCCAGTAGACGCCCACCACCAGACCGGCGATGGTCGCCGCGTTGTCAAGCAGACCCGCACCCTTGGCGGTCGTGTCGTTCATATACAGGTTGAGGGTGCCGGGGATGCCGACCTCAATGCCGACGTACACAAAGATAGCCATAGCACCGAGCACAAAGTGGCGGAAGTTCCACGGCGAGTGCTCAAACACGGTCGACGCATCGGTCTTTGCCTGCTCGGGATCCTTGATGGGAATAAAAGCCAACACAATGAAGGCAAGAGCAAACACTGCCATGGCAATGTACAGCACCAAGTTGATGTCGCTGAAGTCCGACTCGGCAGTCACCTGACCGATAAGGGCACCGACAAACATCGGCGTGAATGTTGCCGCCAGCGAGTTGAACGTGCCGCCCATCATATTGAGCTGGTTGCCGCGGTTGCCGCCGCCACCCAGCAGGTTGAGCATCGGGTTGACAACGGTGTTGAGCAAGCACACCGACATGCCCGAGATGAACGCGCCGATGAGGTAGACGATATTGTCGGTATAGCCCAGCAAGGTCTCGAAGCCCGATATGAACTGCACCAGTACACCCACGAAGCCCAGACCGATGCCGAGCAAGGCGGTCTTCTTGTAGCCCAGACTCACCAGCATTTTGCCGGCGGGGATGCCCATGAACAGGTAGGCAAGGAACACCATCATGTTGCCCATCATGGCGAGAGTGTTGGAGAATTCGCTTTGGAGAATCTCCGGGTCGTTCTTCATCACCACACCGATGGGAGCAGCCAGGTTGGTGACAAACGCAATCATTGCGTACAGGAACATCATCGTCACGATGGCGATGATACTGCCGTTAGTTTTAGTTTGATTGTTTGACATTGTTGTTTTTAGATTTATTGTTATTTTCAGGTGTTTTCATCGTTGTTACGTTTCGTGTCTCAAGTGTTGTATACACTCGGCACGCTAAATGCGTGCGCCGAAAATGGCACTGCCGATGCGCACCATCGTGGTGCCGGCTTGCACGGCGAGGTGCCAGTCGTCGCTCATGCCCATGCTCAACGTGTCGAACCGGGTTGACCATGCCATAGCGTCTTGTCGCAAATCATCGAACAGCGAGCGCACTCGCTCAAACTCGCCGAGCACGGCGGCATCATCGTCTACGTTGCTCGCCATGGCCATCAAACCGCGCACTCGCACCGAGCGCAACGACCTGACGAATTCGCCTACGAGCAAATCACGCAGTTCATCGGTTGAAAAACCGGTTTTTGTTTCCTCGCGTGCCACACGCACTTCCAACAACACGTCCACCGTGCGACCTGCCGCTGTCGCTTCGGCTTCAAGAAGTTCGAGCAGATGTTTGCTGTCGACACTCTCGACCATTGCAACCCCGGCTCGCACGACGGCACGCACCTTGTTGGACTGCAAGTGACCGATGAAATGCCAACAGATGTCATCGGGTAATTGCTTGACTTTGACAACAAACTCCTGCGCACGGCTTTCTCCGAACACTCGTTGACCGGCATTGTAGGCGGCTCGCACGGCTTCGACCGGGTGAAATTTGGACACAGCCACCAGCGTAACACCACGTGGCAAGCGCGATTTGAAATCGACTATGTTGTCTGCAATTGATGACATCAGGTTATATTCAACTGCTACTCGGCTTCAAGTTCGGCTTTCTCACCCTCACGCTCTTTCTTGGCTTGGGCGGCACGGCGTGCCGCACGGTCGGCAGCGGTCTCACCGAGATTGGCTGCAAACACGTCCATGAGCGGTGTCTCGACAATCGAAGCGATCTCAAAATCGGCCATCGTGCCGTCCATGCCTTCCATGAACGTTGAGAGTGCACCGGCAAAGTCACTTGCTTGTACCAATTGGAAACTGGCAGCGCGCTTCTCGGCTCCGGTTTTCTCGTCTATCGTAATAAAATTGGTCTTCACCTTGTACCATCGGTCACCCGACTCGTTGTAAAAAATATCACTGAGGTTGACGCGACGCACCGCGCTCACTGTAAATTCACCACTGATGTAAGGTTGCATCTCCTCGGTGATGCGAGCCTCAGCCTCGGTAAACGACAAAGCGTCTACCAAATAAGGTTCCGTTACCGTCTTTACTGCGCCTGTTTCGAGCATTGTCTTGTCGTAGCGCACTTTGCACTCAAACCATTGTGCCATAATGTTTTCTCTTTGTTTATTATTTTTAGATTAACAATACTTATTTAATCAAGCGGTCAACAGCCGTTTGTCGTTCGGCAACAATTTGTGCGACCACATCGGCAGCCGATTGTGGCTCGGTGCCACGCAACAAACTCGCGACTTGCCCTATTTCGAGTTCGCCCTCGTCGAGGTCTCCCTCGAAGATGCCTCGCTTGGCACGCCCTTTACCGAGTAACTCCCGCAGTTGTTCGGCTGTGGCACCATCATTCTCGGCGCGCTCAACGGCATCGCGAAATGCCCCGGGAGCCAACCGCGTCGGCGACAACTTCTTGAGCAGGAGTTTGGTGTCGCCTTCGCCCAGGTTGAGGCACAATCGCTTGAATGCCTCACTCGCGCTACTCTCGACGGTAAGAGCAAAACGCGTGCCCACCTGCACACCCTCGGCACCTAACACCTCAGCAGCGAGCATTTGCTCTCCCGTGGCAATTCCACCGGCAGCCATTAGGGGCAACGATGTCGCACGGCGCACAGCAGGCACCAAACACATTGTCGTAGTCTCTTCGCGACCGTTGTGTCCACCGGCTTCAAAGCCCTCGGCAACAACAGCATCGACTCCGGCCGCTTCACATTTGACGGCAAATGCACTCGATGAAACCACGTGCGCCACTTTGATGCCCTTGTCGTGTAGCCAGGCAGTCCATTTCTTGGGACTGCCGGCACTGGTGAACACCACCGGCACATGCTCGGCAGCAATGATGTCCATCAATGTGTCGATCTCGGGATACATCAACGGCACGTTGACACCGTAAGTTTTACCCTCAACAGCCTCGCGACAACGAGCAACGTGCTCACGCAACACCTCGGGGTGCATCGAACCCGCCCCTATCAGCCCCAAACCGCCGGCATTGGTGACAGCCGATGCCAATCGCCATCCGCTCACCCACACCATGCCACCGGCAACGATGGGATATTTGATATTAAACAGTTCGTTAATTCGGTTTATCATGATTTAATCAAATCGGGTTTGACCATGTGAAATGTATGTCAATTGCAGCACGGGTGATTACAACGTGAAAATTTCGACCCAATGCAAACCTCCGTCAAAGTCGTCTATCACCTCTATCACAGTGCCCAAGTGCTCGTCATCGGGCGACTCACCGCGATAACCGTCGAGTTCGTTGTCATATTTCATCTTTGTTATCTTCAACAACTCGTCGAGCACACTGTCTCGCGTACGCTCATCGGCAAACCCCACCCTCAACGACGAGTCATCACTGCACTCGAAGTTATAGGCATCGGGCGCGTCACAGGGACGTGACACCACGACCTCCAACGCGGCGTAAACATCGCTGTTCTCGACAGTAATGTAGTCAATGAGTTCAACGTCCTCGTCGTCCGCGTCTTTTATGACAACTTTAGACAAGCGGTAACCGGTGGCGGCACGCAGTGTGAGGGTGTTCAGGCAAACGCTGTTGCCGTCCTCGTCCTCGTATTCATCGTCCACTATATTCACATCCAACACCTCCAACTGCAGGGCGCGAGCCAAACCTTCGAAACGCGCCTGAGGCATTGCGTCGTTACAAGTCCATGCCTCTACCAGTTCGTTCGCAATATCAGCGGGACTAACAGCCGCTGCCGCTACCGTTAACGTCGCAACTATCGCGATGAAACAAATAATCAGTCGTCGCATAACACACAATTTCTATCAACGTAAATCACAAGAACGACGTTATGTCCAACCAATACATTCCGTTTGACGACTCACCGTATTTGCGCAACACTACGCCCCAATCGTCCTCGCCGTCTTCGTCAATGCGTACATAGCACTCATCATCGTCTTTATAGGAAAAATTGTCACAATCGAGCAAACACATGAACACTTGGTCGCGAGCGTTTTCCGACGCGAAAGCCAAGCGAATCATGCTGTCGCCGATGCCGAAACAATACTCATTTTCAGCCCCCGTCTTATAACGGGCAGCAGCCACCACGAGTGCCACAGGGTTGTCGACATTCACAATTTGAAAGTCCAACATTTCGACTGCATCACCGTCTTCGGTTTCAACCACGGTACGCACCGCCTTGCAGTGAGAACCGGCGTAGAATACCAAATTCTCTATCTGTTCGTCACGGAATTCCTCGTCATCATCACCGATGACATACTCATCACGATCCAACACGTTAACTTCAAAACTCCCGACCAAGCGTTCCAAGTCTTCACGCGAGTAAGTCCGGGCACTCTGCCAAGCGTCATATAATCGACCGGCATAAAAAGTGGGATTGATTGCCACCATTCCGGGACCGTCAAGCACACGATGCTCTCCGGAAATGAGTTGTGCCTTAACGGTTGTTACACTCATTGCACTCAATAGTAAAAGGGTGAATAAAATAGGTCTCATAAAGAGTCTCATGTTGTGTTTATATTTGGCAAAGTTACTAAATTGAGCGCAAATGCCAAAACATTTTTCGCACGGTCAATTATTTTTAGTAATTTTGCAAATACTACGGGAACGCTTCGGCACTCCTACGCTTGTCGACATGCACCGGTACGCTCCATCAACGGGCGCACCCTACACCGACAGACCACTGCACCCGCCTGCTTGATGAGACAGACAAAAAATCCGCTTTATTTAAAGCGTTACTTTAAATAAAGTATAACTTTAAAATCTATATGCTATATAACTATGATAAAAGACTTTACTTACTACACTCCAACGCGTGTAGTTTTCGGACGAGAGAGTGAATTACAAGTAGCATCTCTCGTGAAGCATGAGGGTGGCACACGGGTGTTGTTACACTATGGTGGTGGCAGTGCAGTGCGTAGCGGTCTGGTGGACAAGATGCGCGTTTTGCTCGAAGAGACCGGCATAGCAACGGTGCAGTTGGGCGGTGTCGTTCCCAACCCGTTGTTGAGCAAGGTGCGCGAGGGAATAGCCCTTTGTCGCGAACAGCACATTGACTTTATTCTCGCCATCGGTGGCGGCAGCGTGATAGACAGTGCTAAAGCCATTGCTTACGGAGTGCCTTACACGACAGGTGACGTGTGGGACTTCTGGGAGGGCAAGGCAGTGCCTTCAACAACGGTTCCTATCGGGTGTGTACTCACCATACCGGCAGCCGGAAGCGAAATGAGCAGTTCGTGCGTTATCACCCACGACGAGAGCCTCATCAAGCGTGGCATTAACAGCGACTTGTGCCGGTGTCGCTTTGCCATCATGAACCCGGAGCGGACGTTTACCCTACCGCCGTACCAAACAGCAGCCGGAGCCACCGACATCATGATGCATACGATGGAACGCTACTTCAGCCGTTATGAGGGCATGTCAATCACCGATGCCATCTCCGAGGCGTTGCTGCGCACCGTCATGGATAGCACGCCTATCGTACTCGCCGAGCCTGATAACTACATTCACCGCGCTCAACTGATGTGGGCGGGGAGTTTGTCGCACAACGACCTTACCGAGTGTGGTTACGAGAAAGACTTTGCCACCCACAGACTTGAGCACGAGTTGAGTGCATTATTCGGTGTGACTCACGGAGCCGGACTCGCTGCCCTGTGGGGCAGTTGGGCGCGACACGTGTTGCCCGGACACGAGGCACGTTTCGCTCAATTCGCCGTCAATGTTACACGTTTGTCACCCGAGGACAATCTTCACGACACTGCATTGGCAGGCATCGAAACCATGGAACGGTTCTTCGTCGGCATAGGCATGCCTACATCAATACCACAATTACTGGGACGCCCCGTTACCGACAACGAGATCGCAGTCATGGTCGACAAGTGCAGTCGCGGCGGTACCATTACAGTGGGGTCTATCGAGAAGTTAAACACCGAACGCATGGCAGCCGTATATCGCGCCGCCAACCTGACGTAAATGCACTTTGCAACCCGGTTGCACTAAACACCTTGTACCTTTGCAGCGTGAAACTTAATAATTGATGCAAGATTAACGAGGTGCTGATAATGATTAATGAGATGTCGCCCTACTTACTGCCGGGCTTCTTCATAGTGAGCGTGTTACACAGTTTCGTGCCGGCGAAGTTCTACTCTCATTTATTGATGTCCGATAACGATTGTTGTTGCCACAAATGAATACACCCGAACTCACCTTGACCGAAGCCGGCGTGCGACCGACGGCAGTGCGACTGCTTGTATGGCGCGAAATCAACGAGCGCTTCACCGACGCTTTTTCACTTGCCGACCTTGAGGACGCACTTCCCACGGTTGACAAGTCGACTCTGTTTCGCACTTTAACGACATTGGTTGAGGCTCATTTGCTTCACGACATTGACGACGGGAGCGGCTCACAAAAGTACTGCGTGTGCACCATGTGCGACACGCGTCAATGCGGTGGTCACGTGCACGTCACGTGCACGCGTTGTCATCGCACATTTTGCCTCACCCGAATTCCTATACCCGAGGTGCCCCTGCCCACAGGGTTCATACCCGAACAGACCGAATATGTCGTCAAGGGAATTTGTCCGCGCTGCTCCCGACAGAGCACTTGAGAACTCACCGCGACGACCGGGTCGCGCTCGCGACATACTTGCACCACGTTGTCAGCGGACACGTGGTGCATTGCGGTTTGAGTGCCTTACATGTGTACCGACCGTGCAACAATAACCAGTGATGAGCCTTGAATTGCAGTTCAGACCTGATGTGACGCGAGAGATCGCGTTCAACGGCATCGGGTGTTGTCCCCTGCGACAAGCCTAATCGACGCGACACGCGATACACATGCGTGTCAACGGGAATGGCTGCCTTGCCGTACACTATACCAAGCACCACATTGGCGGTTTTGCGCCCCACACCGGGCAAGGTGAGCAAAGTTTCCATGCTATCGGGCACGTTACCGCCATACACCTCAACAAGACGTCGGGACATAGCCACAAGGTGGTTTGCCTTGCTGTTAGGATAACTCACACCGGAGATATATCTCAATAGATCGGCAGGCGTAGCCACCGACATAGCCTCGGCGGTCGGGTAAGCGGCAAATAAAGCCGGAGTGACCGAGTTTACGCGGGCATCGGTGCACTGCGCGCTAAGCATCACGGCTACGAGGGTTTCAAACGCATTGCGAAAGTGCAACTCACTCTCGGGATTGGGCTGCACCTCGGCGAAGTACCCCAATACCCCTTCAAACCGCTGTTTTACAGTCATCAATGGACGGGACGGAACTCATCGAGGAAACGCACATCGTTCTCGCTGAACATACGCAAGTCTTTTACCATATACTTGAGATTGGTAATGCGCTCTATGCCCAGTCCGAAAGCATATCCGCTATACACACTGCTGTCGATGCCGCTGGCCTCAAGCACTGCAGGATCGACCATGCCACAGCCCAAAATTTCGACCCAACCGGTGTTCTTGCAGAAACTGCAACCCTTGCCACCGCACAACATACAAGTCACGTCCATCTCGGCACTGGGCTCGGTGAACGGGAAGTAACTGGGACGCAGACGTATCTTGGTATCGCTGCCGAACAGTTGTTGAGCAAAGTATAGCAGCACTTGTCGCAAATCGGCAAATGTCACGCCTTTATCGATATAAAGACCCTCAATTTGATGGAAGAAACAGTGGGCACGAGCGGTGATGGCTTCGTTGCGGTAAACACGTCCCGGACAGATGATGCGGATAGGAGGCTTGTGATGATCCATAGTACGCACCTGCACACTGCTCGTGTGGCTACGCAACACGATATTGCGAGTCACGTCTTGCTCGTCTTGCTCCACAAAGAAAGTGTCCTGCATGTCACGAGCCGGGTGATCGGCTGCAAAGTTCAGTGCACTGAACACGTGCCAATCGTCCTCAACCTCAGGTCCCTCGGCGAGCGTGAAGCCCAATCGGGCAAAAATATCAACAATTTCCTTGCGCACCACCGATAGCGGATGACGCGTTCCCAATGCTTGGGGAACGGCAGGACGAGTGATGTCCACACGATTACTCTGCTTGGCAACCGCTCCGAATTGATCACGCAAGGCATTGATGCGCTCTGTAACAAGGGTTTTAACCTCATTAAGACGCTGACCCAACTCACGCTTTTGCTCCGGCGGAACCAACTTGAAATCGTTGAACAACGAGGCTATTTCGCCTTTCTTACTCAGGTAACGTATGCGCAGGGCTTCGAGAGCCTCGGCATTATCGGCTGTCATCTCTGCCACTTGGGCGAGGATTGCATCAATCTTTTCTTGTAGCATATCTTGTAGTCGTTTGCTTCTTGTTCGAACTGCAAAGTTACAAAAAATAGTCAACGAATTGACAAAATTATTGCGAATTAAGTTGAAATCTGCGTTTTAACGGGTTTTAATCGTTGTTTCCGAACCCAAAACAACGTCAGCAACAGGTCATCGCACCACAACAGGCGACAAACGATTGGTGGTTATCACTGTCACTCCCATGCGGATTGCCTCGACGGCACTCTCGGCATTATCGACAGTCCACGTTGCGACCGATTGTCCGATTGAGGCAAAACGTGCCACAGTATCGGCATCATAGTCTCCCCACATGATGCTTGGCGCGATATTCCACTGCTGACACCAGTCTATATTTTCAGCCCACGACTTACGGCACAGCCACCGGCAACGCAAGCGAGGGTGATGAGTTCTCACCCACTCTAACGAGTTGCGCATTGAGGTTAAGATTATTGCTTTGTCGGTGAGACCGTGCCGCTCAATCAGCGTGGCAAGACCGTCAAAATTGGTCATGTCGTTATTGTTAATACCTGTAGTCCATTTCAGTTCAATTATGGGGAACATACCGGTTGCCACACATATGTCAAGATATTCAGCCACAGTACAAATGCTGCCGGTATAGGTTATACCCAAGCGTGTTTGAGTCAATGTCAAGGCACGCAGTTGTGCCAACGTGGACTCGGCAATCACCAGCGAGTCACCCAAGCGCCCGGTGTGCTCATCGTGACAGATAACATACTCACCATCGGCGGTTACACGCACATCACACTCAATGCCGTCGTAACCGAACACCTCGTGTGCGTTGCGGAATGCTTCGACCGTGTTTTCCACGCCCAACATACAACCACGATGACCGACAAGCGTCACCGCACCCGCCATGGCAGACATCACAACGGCGACTGCCGACAATATAACCCGATTTGTCATATCAATATAAATAGTTAAGTTAGTGAAGTGTACTCACACAAGTTCAATCTGAAGAAAAATTTCAAGTGGAACGAATACAAAGGTACTGAAAATCCGATTACGGTGCAAGGCATCATCAATTATGATGACACTGACCGGACCGAATGGCAACCCGACACCTAACCACTGTCACCCCTTTAAAACATCACAACCCGTACTCGAGTGCCGTAGGTGGAAACCGGGAACATATAGTGTACACATACAACATGCCACCACCGGACAGGCAGCCGGTGGTGGCATGTTGTATGTTATCGGTAACTACACCGTTATCACTGCCCGGGCTTGAGGTACTTGTCCATCCAGCCGAAGAACTCACGCTGCCACAAGATGCTGTTCTGTGGGGTGAGTATCCAGTGATTTTCGTCGGGGAACAACACCATGCGCGCTTCGATGCCACGCAACTTGGCGGCATTGAACGCCTGGGTTGCTTGGGTAAACACGATGCGATAGTCCTTCTCACCCGCAGTAATCATGATAGGCGTATCCCAATTTTGCACAAAACGCTTGGGGTCGGCTTCGCGATAGGTCTTTTGTGCCACGGCATTGTCCTTCTCCCAGAACGCGCCGCCGAGGTCCCAGTTGACAAACCACATCTCCTCGGTCTCGAGGTATTGAGCCTCAAGGTTGAAAATGCCGGCGTGAGCGAGCAAGCAAGCAAAGCGCTTGTTGTGATTGCCTGCCAACCAATACACCGAGTAACCACCGTAACTTGCACCGGTAGCACCGATGTGCTCGCCGTCGATCCACGGTTTCCGCTTCATGTAATCAACCGCGCTGAGGTAGTCCTTCATGTTTTGACCGCCGTAGTCGCCCGATATTTGAGCATTCCACTCGGTGCCGAAGCCCGGCAAACCGCGACGATTGGGTGCTATGATCACGTAACCTTGAGCAGCCATTAAGCGGAAATTCCAACGATAACTCCAGAACTGGCTCACCGGTGACTGCGGACCGCCTTCACAGAAGAGGATTGCGGGATATTTTTTCGATGGGTCAAAACCCGGTGGCAATACGACCCACGTGGTCATCTGTTTGCCGTCGGTAGTTGGCACCATCTCCTTGGTAATCGTGATTGAGTCGAGTTGAGCCAGCAAGTCGTCGTTAACATGGGTGAGCACGGTGGGTTCCTTACCTGCCGAGGCAAGCACGACCTCATTGGGTTGGGCATAGTTGTGACGCAAAGTGACGACAGCATCGTCGCTCAACACGGCAAGGTCGGCATAGTCCCACACGCCGGCGGCTATCGTGTCAACAGCGAGTGTCTCGGCATCAATGCGGAAAACGGGTGTGGTGCCTTGATACGGTGCGATGAAGAAAATATGACGTCCGTCGGGAGCCCACGCGATAGCATCGACGCTATAGTCCCACTCGGCGGTAATGTCACGCTTGGTGCCATCAGGTTCCATAACCATGATGCGGTTTTTGTCAGCCTCATAGCCGTCATGTTCCATCGACAACCATGCCAGGCGACCGCCTTCGGTCATGATGGGGCACGTGTCGTAACCCATCATTCCCTCGGTGAGATTCTCGGTCTTGCCGTCGGCGAGACTGTAGCGGTATAAATCGCTATTGGTCGAAATGGCATATTCCAAACCCGTCTTCTTGCGACACACGTAAATGAGTGAATTGCTGTCGGGGCTCCAAGCAAAACTCTCAATACCGCCCCACGGTTTCATCGGGCTTTCGTAGGGCTCGCCGTCGAGTATGTCACGCACATTATTCAAGTCGGTCCCGTCGTAGTCAGCCACAAAGGGGTGAGGCACATCGGCGACCCATTCGTCCCAATGCTTATACATCAAGTCGTCGATAATGCGTGCATTGGCTTTTTGCAGGTCAGGATGGTGATCTTGTGCCGTCTTGCCGTACTTCACCCGGCTGATAAGAACCACGTGTTTTTCGTCGGGCGAGAACAAGAAACCGTCAACGCCGCCTTCAAGGTCGGTGAGGCAGGTGCGTCCCGTGCCGTCGGCATCCATGACCCACAGTTGAGTTCGCTCGCCTTGCTTGTACACAAAGGCGATTTTCTTGCCCCCGTCGAGCCACATTGCGCCACTCTCACTCGATGCGGTGTGGGTAATGCGACGATCGTCGGTGCCGTCAATGTTCATCACATGCAACTCACAGTTGCCCTTGTTTTGCGCGATGTCATAGTAAGTGATGCCGTAGAGCACACGAGTGCCGTCGGGCGAAACTTGCACGCCACCCACACGACCCAACGAGTTGAGAAGTTCGGGGGTGAATTGTCCGTTCTCGACAGTCACTTGGGGCTTCTCGATAATGGGAGCATCATCGGTATCGGTACACGCGGTCATGCCCGCTGCGAGGGCTATCGATGTAGCCATAATCAAATGTTTGTAAATGTTCATTGTATATAATGTGTTATATCTACATTTCGTCTCAATATCGAGCCATCACCGCTTGACGACGGCACGAGCCTCGTCGAGGACACCCTTGACGAAGTCATCACGAGTGAGTTTCTTGAGTTGCTTGAGGCTCTTGTCGACGGTTTTACGCTCTGTAGCACTGAGCAACTGACGTTCAGTGGCAAGTTTGCACAACTCCAACAGTTTGGTGGCATGCCCCGTGAGAGCGTTCGTCTGTCCCTGACGCGCGGCGGTCTCGAAGCGTGTGCGATAACGGTCAAACTCCCGCAACCAATCCACGTCGTTGTTGACGGCAGGCACTTGACCGAGCACGACACGCAGGCTGTCCAACTCCCCGGTGCGCCAATCACCACATGTTATCACCTTCTCCAAGTCTATACCTCCAAGCACACGCCTGATGTCATCAACCGTGATAACATCGGCAAGCGACTTGACCTTGTCAAAGTCGATTATGCCGAGCACGCGCTCGAACAGGTCGTCATCGTCGGCAACAGCGTCGGCAGCGGTTTGTGCCGAGGTTGTCAAAGCGACGCAGCATGTTAACAGTAAAAACAGTTTTTTCATTCAGGTCAATCTATTTAAATATGCCGTAAAGTTACACAAAAGATTTCAACTATCAGTAATAGCCACACATTTTTTCATTATTTCCCACGGTGTCGCTGCGCTCCACCGTGGGTTACACAGATTGCTCGACCGCCGGTC
>CALDIF010000077.1 GCA_937901905.1 uncultured Porphyromonadaceae bacterium
GACGTGTGCTCTTCCGATCTAGAAGTGTTTTCGATTGACGATTTTCGGCAAGCCGAAAATCTCAAAAAAGCGGAAGCCAAAGTGCGCCGCCGAAACCGCCACTTCGTTTCGGTTCGTCGTCACACATTGGCGATTTTACCGCACATCGCCCTGCATATTCCGCTCGGCTCAAGGGCGATTTCGTGGTTTCCTCCGTAGGGCGGTCGGTGGGTCTTGGCAGACAGCCTCGAGGCAAAGCCCCAAACCCCATAAAAGACTGTAAAACAGCCTTTTAACTTTTTCAATCGTTTACTTTTTGTGCATTTTGGTAAATCCGCACTGAAATCGCCCCGAAATTCCAGCTGATTATCAACCTTTTACGCCCTTCTTGAAATTGCATAATCATGAACAAATCAGCACTTTTCGAAATCCTGGATATCATTCATGATTTTATGCAAAAACTGCGGCCTCAGTTCGAGAACCGAAGCCGCAGCTAATGTTCATAGACCGGTGTCACTTCTTCCCGTAGAGAACCCAGTCGAGTACTTTGCGGTTGGCCTCATCGACCTTGCGCTCGTCAAAGTCGATGTAGATGTCCGTCACGGTGTTGTTGCCGTGTCCCAACGCATGGGCGATTGTGTCACGAGGTATGTCAAGGCTTGCGGCGATTGTAGCCCAAGAGTGGCGTGCCCAGTAAGTGGAGATGTCGGGGAACATCGGTTTTGTGGTCTTCTTTCCGCCACGACCTACTCGCTTGTAAGGCCCAATCTGCTTTAACGCAAGGTTGATGCGCTTGGTGTAGTCATGATAATCCTTGTAACGGTCAAGAATGTCAATCAAATAGTTCTTGCCGCGATACTTGTTGATTATCTCCAATGCTTCCGGCTCTACCTTTATAGAATAAAGACGGTTTGTTTTAGCCCGGTGGTAATTGATACGTCCATTATTATCAATTTCTTTGAGGTTGCAAAGGTCAACAAGGTTAATGCCTATGAGCATGAACATCAACTTGAACATGTCCAAGTGCTTTTGCGCTTTTGCGTCACAAGGGCAGTTGAAGAAATTGCGCAAGTCTTCCACCTTAAGGTTACGCTTGCGAGTCGCCTCATTCTTAATCTTCAAGCGGCGGAACGGATAAAACACTGTGATCTCATCATCGATTGCCGAATTGAACACTGCGCGGATGTTGCGAAGGTGGATATTCCGGGCATTTCGCGATGGAGACGTTTGCGCCAAGAACTTGTCAAATCCAAGTATCCAGTCTTTATCAACATCTTCAAACGTCAATCGCTCCAGCTTGGTCCCGGCGTAGTCCTTCATCCGCTTGAGCGTCTGCAAGTACAAGCGACGGGGGCTTTCCTTCTGACTGTCGGCGTATTTCAAGAAACGTACAGCGAAAGAGTTGGCTTTCTCCTTCTCACGTTTCTTTTGTTCGGCCTTGTCAGGGTAAAGCTCGTCTTCAACTTGCGACCTCAATTGTGAAGCCGTCATTTGCGCAAGTCCTCTACCATCTGAAAGCAGGAGCAGGATGCGGTCGATCTGCAACTTCAGGGAGAGAATCCGAATGTTGAGATACTTCTCATTCGGGTGGTTAATCACTACTGCCTTGTTGCTGTCCCATTGGTGGGATAACAATCTCACATCCAGCGAGATGTAGGCAGTCTGTTTGTGGTGGGCAATGGCCACTTTCAGGACCGAAGGCTCACCTTCTTTGGCTCTTCTCATGTCGAGAAACAAACGAGTATTTGCCATAACTTTAAACGTCGCTCCGAGTTGCATTCTTTGATTTTTGCGCAAGTCTATGTGCAAGTCAAATGTTGAAAAAAACAACATTTTTGGCCAAATTTGTGCAATTCTTCGCTTTTTTTTAAGCGCAAATATCGCCATTTTTACAACAAAAAAACGCTGAAATCTCGGTCTAAAACCTTGACTATCAGCGTTCTTTGTTTCAGTCGGGATGACTAGATTCGAACTAGCGACCCCACGCCCCCCAGACTTTAAAATATACGTTGTAATAACTTGATTATTAAACAATTAAAATTAAGTTATCACGATGTGCACTCAAAGGCGCACTCAATTTACGTTTTCTTCATGTTGTCGATGATTTTTCGCAAGCGGTCAACCTCTGCTTCTAACTTCTCGATGCGCCTGTCACGATGCTCTATAATAGAGAGCAAACGGTCAATCCTATCTTGCTCGATCTTTTGCTTTTGCTCTACAACAGCGGCACGGCGCACTTCGTCCTCATCGGGTACGATGTACTCGTCGATGTCGGAGATTTCCAATACATTTGCTATCTTATTGATTAACTCAACGGGAGCCGGAGCTTTCTTATTCTCGACACGAGATAGAAAGCCCTGTGGGTAGCCGGTCAATTCCGCCAAGCGTAATTGCGTCACCTTGAACTCCTTGCGTATTCTTTGCAAATCCAACGTTCTCATTTCTTTTGCCGTTGATATAATTTTTTTTGCAGTTTTCTGCTTGCTATTACAAAATTATCACTACCTTTGCAATAATTTTGTTATAACGGAAATATAACCTTGTTCTTGAAATTTTTATTTTCGCCGCAAAGTTACGAATAATTTTCGTTATCACAAAAATTATAATCGTTAAAATTTTAATTATAACAAATTTATTTTTTATCAAAGGCACAAACTTATGAGACAGAGAACATTGAAGGCATTGTACTATCGGGCAAAGAAACGCCCCACACCTGCCGCGTCTTTTATCAAGACCGTTGCGCAATTAACAAACCGCTCTGAAACGGCTGTACGTAAATGGATTTCCGGCGAATCGCAACCCGACATGAATGTGATGATAACGCTCTCACAACACTTCGGCGTGCCATATGATGAGCTATTCCCTGAAAACGAATGACTATGACTACCGAAGAACCAAAAGTGTCAATGAATGCGCGATTCACTATAACACAGACTTGTGCTATACTGGGCATTCACAGGAACACGCTGCTGAAATACACCAGTCTCGGTGCTATTCGGCATGGAGTGAGGCGTTCTACAGCGCAGAAGTTTTATACCGGTAGTGAGATTATTCGCTTCTGGAAGTCACAGCTTTAACATACCGCAAAAATGGCTAAAGGTTATATTCTTGTGCATCGGTCTTTATGGGAGCATTGGATTTGGCTTTCAGCAAAGCACACCCAGCGTTGGCTTGATATAATATACCTTGCCCATTGGGAAAACCGAACTATTGAGTTCGGCAGTAAAAACTTGGAGCTGAAGCGTGGTCAGTTCGTGACGACCACGAGAACTCTTATGCTTCGTTGGAAAACCAACGGCGATACCGTAAGGCGTTTCTTGCGCTTGCTTGAAAAAAATGACATGATAGTTTGCAATCGCAACCGTGATATGACAGTTATAACCGTATGCAATTATAACAAGTACCAACGGGAAAAATTATTGCAGTATTTCGATGATGATGGCGATGATAATTCGGTCGTAAATCCGGTAGAAAACGGAACCGACAGCAACAATATAAGTGAGCAGGACGAATCCATATCACAGACACGCAAACGGTCACAGATTGAATTAAATAATAAAGAAAATAAAGAAAATAATAATTCTCTCTCATCACGCGAGCGTGAACAAAAATTTTTTGAAGAAATAAGGGCTGCGCAAAATTTTTTAGAAGCAACCGCAAAAAATCACAACATCACAACAGGAGAAGTGATTGATTGGCTTGAAAAATTTTTTAATGCAATGCTCTGCATGGAAAAGTCACACAAAGATGTGGCAGACTTCCGGCAGCATTTCTATCACTGGTTAAACATTCAAATCAAAAATATCAAGCAAAATGGAACTGACAAATCAAGGGGGCGCACGAAAGCGTCCGAAGATCGACATTCAGCGCGTCGAGGAAGTGATGTCTCAGATAATACGGCATCGGATTATGGTAGTACGTTTTAGATTTAATCTGTCGCCGCAAGATGCTACGAACTTACTGGCGGCTCATTACGCCTCAGTCGTTGATAAACGCCACGGCAAAATGATTCTGGACGAGAACACCTCGAACAGTATCATATCAATGGCTGAGTATATCACACAAGAGTTCCCAAAGTTTGGTGTGATGCTCTGCGGCACTTGCGGTAACGGCAAGACCACTCTTGTTTATGCGCTTCAAAGCGCAATCAACTATCTGAACCACTGCCATCACTTTGACTTCATTAAGGACTTAGACCCTTACTATGACATCGGGCTTCGCATTGTTGATGTCCGCGACATTATTCATGCGGCAACCGACACGGACAGTTTCACTTTGTACTGCAGGGCTTCGATGCTTGCCATTGATGATATGGGTAAAGAACCTGTTGAAATTCTGCATTATGGCAACTCGCTCAACCCCATTATCGAACTAATGGAGTATCGCTATCAGCATCAGAAGTTCACTGTTATCACAACGAATCTCACCGCAAAAGATATTCGGCAGAAATATGGTGCGCGTGTTGCAGACCGTTTCAACGAAATGCTGCACGTCATCGTCTTTCAGGACATCACTTATCGTCGATAATTTTGCTTCTCATGATAAAGCAAATGCGACATTTTATGAGCGAATATATTATCTATTTGAAACTTGATCCATATTTGGCGCAGTGGTTAACACATGAATATGGCGGTAAGATTGTTGAGTTTCCAAAAAACTCAGCCGAGAATGATATTCTTGAACTCGGATTGATGGTGCCGCCTTACTTCGCGGCTCCAAACGAGCCGGGAAAGGACAAAGTTCCAATCCGTATTCCGTGGTTCAAGAGTAAAAACGTGCGTTTCAACAACTACTTATCACATAAATCACGCAGGGCTTTGGCACAGTGCATACGCACCCGGTTTGTCATTGCCCTCTGGAATGACTTATATAAGTTCGGCTACATCGGCAGACGGAAACAAGATTTGATATATGCGTGGATGGAATCTCACGGCATCGAAACCAACGAAAAGAACTGGAACACCATTGCCAAAATATACTTGCGTAAGCGCAATGTATATCGAGAGCAAAAACGTCGGGAAGAATTGCGTCTTGAACAAAATGCCGACAAT
Source organism: uncultured Porphyromonadaceae bacterium (assembly GCA_937901905.1). Lineage (GTDB taxonomy): Bacteria > Bacteroidota > Bacteroidia > Bacteroidales > Muribaculaceae > Sodaliphilus. The sequence continues at coordinate 5,031 of CALDIF010000077.1, forward strand.
CCCCTTAATAATTGTTAAAAATGCGACGACTTGATACCCTCAAAAAAAACGAGTGTTGCTCAAATTATTTTTGTAACGATACACCATCATGAAAACGTGCCAATCTTTACCGGGCATAAAGTTCATCGGTTATGTGCCCAGTGACTTCTTGCAACGCGAGTTGATGTACAAATCGCTCGCCAGATTACCGGTGGGCATATTCACCGATATAACGCCCATAGGCTTCATCGGTGTGCCTACCTGCATAGCCGAATCCAACTACGGCAACAATGGCAGGATTGAGCAAACGACCCTGCGCTTCAAGACGCTTGACACGCTGCCAACATCAAGGCACATCGCTTTTATCGTGACAGACTGCAATAACGTGTCATACGTTATCGGGCAACACGAGCCCCCCCGACCTATCGTGAAAATCACTCGCGACACAGGAACGCCAAATGGCGACCCTGCGGTTTGCTCGGTCGAGGTCACGCTCTATGCCCAACGGTCACTTATTCCTTGCTCAATATAGCAAACCAACGTTTATATAACCTTTAGGGCGGTAGTCGTTGTGAAACGGTTGCCGTCTGTTTTTTGTAACCCTCAATCTCGATTGAGAGAGGGGTGTTCGTAACCTCACGGCTTGTTTTACGGCTCTTGGGCAAGGGTGCT
>CALDIF010000078.1 GCA_937901905.1 uncultured Porphyromonadaceae bacterium
GAGGGAGGACCTTCATTGATAGTATTGATGAAGGCTCAACTCTTATGAACCTTTGTTGGCATAAGAATACATTAGATTGCATAACATTCCATAACCATTGCATGGGTGGAATGTGGGGGATTAATACATGAGCCTTTCAACATGTGTGAATTTGATTGTTTATCCATCGATATGGATTAGGGAGAGACCCGAAACTCCCAATCATTCTACCATTTCTTATCTATCCATGTTCCTCCTCTTTGCATTTCATTTGCATTAGTTTAGTTACATTACTTTATGTTGCACTTATCACCACACACATCTTATATCCACCTCTAATCACATCATCTAGTGCTAAGAAGCCATGGTTACTAATATTACCGAAAGGGATCTTGGGCCACCAATCCCCGTGGACACGACAACCCCGGTCATTAAACTATACATTCATCCACTACACTTTGACGTTCCGTCAATCCTTCTATATTATGAATTGTATTTAGTATAGATATTTCATATTCTGTCAAACCTAATGTCATTTCATGACAAAGATTTTGTGTAAGACAATATGATTTGTCTAAATCTTCAATTGGTTTGAACTGTCGTATATCATCATTATAATCAAAGCATTTAATATAATTATTGGAAGGTGCTTGATTATAAATCATAGTGATAACATTTTCTGTAACAGCGTCAAAAGGATTACAAGTAGATAAAAAAGGAATATCAATTTTTGTCATGAAGAAATCTCGCATAGATTGGTCATCTTTATTGACAAGATAGAATTTTGGAGTTATAAAAGATACTATACCTTGTTTACGAGTGAAATCTTTGATGGTTCGTTCAAAGAACATTTTATATAAATCAGTATCCCAATCATAACCTTGATATGTTCCTTTTTTGGTTACAACATATGGTGGGTTGCCGATAACGATGTCAAAGCCACCAGTTACGCGGAACATCCATTCCGGGTCGAAGAACGGAGACGATGCGTTTTGGTCGTAGGGATTCCAACCTGTAATAAGGTAAGCCATGCGTACAACCTTGTTAAGGCGAGCCTTGTTTCTAAGGTTATCAATCTCGCGTTTAACGCTACGAATGTGAGCATTCACTTTATTAATGGCTTGCTCACGCTTATTGACGGTCTTAGTTTCAGTTTCGCCGAAAAGATTCACGCTAACTGAAACGGTTTCCATAACATCGGGAAGCTGCTCTGCCTTACTTAAGTCATCATCTAATCTGACAAGTAGAGCTTCGTTCTTCTTAATTTCTTCTTCTGCGTTGTCAATGAAAAGTTTCTTGACAAGGGCGACAACTTCCTCGCGTAATTGTTCGTCCTCACGGCGGAGTTGAATTTTTAGCTCGTTGTTCGTTACCGAGAATGAGCGGTGTCGAATATCTTCAAGCTTTTTAATCTTCTTGGTTATGGTGTCACGCCCAAAGAGCGACATCGTTTCATCATCTTTTTCCAATGGAATAAGCGTATTAGCCGCCACGAACTTTGTTTCAAGGTTCGGGAGCGGCAAGATGTCGTAGTTATCGGAAGGGTCGCGGCGTGACGATTCCTGCTCGCAAATCAGTGAAATAAAGAAGCGCAAGCGTGAAATCTGCACCGCAATACTTTGAATGTCAACTCCATATATGCAGTGCTCAATGATATAAAGTTTGCGAGCATAGTCCGGGCTGTCAACGGCTTCCTTGAAAACTCGCTTGACTTCATCGACTTTTTTGCTGTCTTCTTCGGAGTTTTGTATATCTTGGATGGTTTGGTCAAGCACCACGTCTTCCCAGATGCTGTTTTTCTTGTCGAGTTTCGCAAGGATGTGGCATATTTGCTGCAAGATGCCCATCGGGAAAGCACCAGAGCCGCAAGCCGGGTCAAGGATTTTGCAGTTGAAAAGCGCGGTGATAATCTCTTTGCGTTGCTCCTCTGTGACAGCCGAGGGCGCATCGTCAAAGTTATAACTGATTATCGAGCGCAAGTCTTCTTCGGAGATTGAGGGCACTTTACCTTTGAGGTATGCAAGCAAACTTTCGTCAACCATATAGTTGACGATTTCCCGCGGCGTATAGAAAGAGCCGGTTTGTTTGCGTGCCGTTGTCTTCGTTTCGGGGTTATATGAAGCAAGCAGGTTCTCGAAAACTTTGCCGAGCAATTCTGGGTCGAGAGCCACGTCCACATCGAGGGGAGTATTCTCCTCGACGGTGAAGTTGTACTTGTTGAAGATATTGATTAAGCCCGAAACAGGGATATTCTTCATAGACTTGTCGTCGTATTCCTGCGACAAGTCAACAGTCTTGTTCTTTGCAAAGAAAAGGAAATTAGGAACAGTCGCTTGCTTGAATGGGACTTCGGAGAAGCCGTCCCAGTAGTAGCGGTGACTATTCTGCATTTTTTCATCGAGGCACTCGAACAAGCCACCGTTGATAAACGGGGCGATGCGATAAAGCGACAAGATTTCCTCTTTGGAAATGTTGAACTCGTTCTCGTAAAGATAAAGGTATCGGTATTCCTCGGAATTAGGATCGAGTGCGCTGTCTGAAGCGAAGCCACGTTTACCTATTTCTTGATTGAGAGTGGCAAAGAACAGATTTTGCAGAATAGCGCGGTAATATTGATTGCCGTCGCTGTTCTCATCAAAGTCTTTGAGGTTTTGTCTCAGCCAATCAAGGTCAAAGATTTCATCAGGAATGAAATGTTTGTGCTTGATAAACCAGACGAAAATCATTCGTGTGATAAGGCGAATGGTATTTTGCGGGTTGTAAACCTCGTCATCGAAAATATCGTCAATGTCGTTAGGGAACTTAACATTTTTGATAGCCCAAAAATACCAGTTCTGCAATTCACGATAGAAGTTCTTCGTAAGAAGTTCTGACGAGAATACCTCTTGCCAGTGTTGGTACATTTCGTCGAATGTTGTGCAAGCAGAACATTCGAGTGCATTGAGAATATCAATATGTCCTCGATGTGGCTTTGCACAGTTGATGTCACGAAGAATGGTGACTTTGCCGACTTTCTCCCCTTGCCGCCACTGCTGCACATAAGCCGTGCGCTCGCAGGTTGCGAGAGAAATGCGCTTGCCTTTGCGGAATATTACGACAACAGGCAAAGAGTGCGCAATGCGGTTCAAGCCACGGGTGAGGGCGGAAAGCACGGTGCGAGTGATGTGTGCGTCTTGACGCAAGTCAAGCGCAAAAACGAGCAGTCCCTGGTAGCCGTCGTCAACTTGATTGATGCTTTCATCGAGTGAAACGTCTTGCTTGTTTCCGTTGATGGTTTCATCATTGACAAGGCCGACGTAATAAGCCTTGTCGATTGTGGTAAGCGCATCTACGAGCTGGTTAGACATCTTATCTTCGAAGAAGTCAATCAACTCGATAGGTTCAGCCGTTTGTCGGTCAAACTTTATTTTGAGGTCAGCGAGCAGGTCGGAACTTGCCTCAAAGAGAGATTTATTCAGGAATGATTCGAGCCTCATCTCAATCACGAGTTATATATTCCCAAGCGATAAGGTCAAAGTTTTCAATTTTGAACTTATCTTCTTGCAGTATGTTTTCTTGTTTCTTCACTTTCTTGCTTCCAAGAATATCTTTGATGTTCTTGATTACTTGCTTCGGGGCTTTTTGCTCCATCCAAGCAAGGAGAATGTCGGAGAGTTTTTTGACTCTCTCGGCATCGGTTTTCAAGATCCACTGCGGCAAGTAGGTTTCCGCTTTGCGGTTCTTGCGCAGGAAGTCCAGTATTTCGGCACGGTTGAGTTCAATGTATGAAGCCGTGCGTTGCTTTTCGACAGGCTGGCAAATCAGATAGATTTCCGTGTAGTGATGGTCTTTCTTGCCCGGCTCTCTGTGCGGATAGCCGAGAACGGCAACAAGAGATTCGGGAACATTAGTGAACAAATCCGGTTCGACACGGAAACCAGTGAAAATGCCGTTTGGCATTTTTCTGAATACATCTTTTTTCTTCTCGAAGTATTCGATAAGGTCTTGCCGATAGAGTTCAAACGAGAAGTCTTGAAGACTGACGGAACGGCTGTCTTCAATTTCAGAAATACTATTGTCTTTGAGTTGAGACAAGAGCTTTTCAGCGTTACGCTCAATGAGGGGGTTATCACGATTGATTCCCTCGAAGGTCTCGTTGATGTCCTGCGTTTCCGAGCCGATGAGGTTCATAGAAGTCATGCGGTTCACGATGCGCTGTTCAAGATGCAAGTAGCTCTCGTAGCTTTCTGTGGGCCAGAAATTGACGCATTGGACGGTTTCATTCGGCGAGCCGATACGGTCGATACGACCGAAACGCTGAATGAGGCGAACAGGATTCCAGTGAATGTCGAAGTTCACCACCAGATCAGCGTCCTGCAAGTTTTGACCCTCACTCAAACAGTCAGTAGCGATGAGAATGTCTATACCTCTATCGAGCAAAGCAGTGGTTTGGGGGTCATGCTTGCGGACAATTTCTTCCCACAACTCATAAGGCACTTCCCAACGATCTTTTTCATCGTTGAAGTATTCGAGTGGGCAGTGGCTGTCTTCGTACAGTTCTGACCAGTCTCGCTCCTTGTAAAGCTTGCTATATGGAGCAAATCGTTGAAGAATTGTGTCGAATTTCTTACTGCCTTGCCCTGTGCTGTCAACGGCATTAGAGCCATCGACACAAGCGATTCGCCCCAATCCGGGTATGTCTTTGAGGTTGTCAAAGATATATTTGGCGGTGTCGCTAAATGCAGTGAAGATAATAAGTTTCTTATTACCTTTCTGCTGCTTTTCTTTAACGAGTTCAATAAGCCGTTCAAGCTTAAGGTCATGCTCCGTTCCGTTGGCGATTCCGTCGGCAAAAGAATTCATGTTTTCGCAGAAAGCCTTGAGCTTTTTAATGTCCTCTTTAAGGTCATGGCGGAAACGTTTGATATTGTGCATATCGGCAAGGTTGATGTCGCGTTTGCCGACAGTAAACTCTTGCATTTCGTCGTCGCCCTCATCAGGTGCGTCAGGGGTAGTTACCTTGCGAGCCTTTTGGTCTTTGAGGAATGCTTCCACGTTGGCAAGCATATCCTCATGAACTTTCAAGACTTTCTCAACCGTTGATTTGCAAGATGACCAACTGCTCTCCATACGTTTCAAGAAAAGCGTTATCATCATCTTGACGAGGAACATTTCACGATAAGTATTATCATCCCACTCTTTCTCGTCAGTGCTTTGTTCGGATGGGAGTTCAAGATATTTCGAGGGTTGGTATGCAGTGAGGTTTGAAGAAATCAGCGCGTCGTAGATTTCTTCAACCGTTTTATATTCTCCGAGGTGGGTAACACCCTCGTAGATGTTTAGCGGCTTGTCTTTCTTCGGGAAACCGAGATCTTCTTCGAGCGTGCGCTCAATTAGTGCGCGAGTTCTTGCGACAAGAAGTTTGTCCGTAAGGTTGAAGAATTTGGGCGATAGCGAGGCAATAAGTCCGTTGATGGTTCTATCATCACGTCCACACCACTTTTGGAATTTGGTCTCTGCGTCCTTGAAAAGGGCTTGCAAAGAGTCAATGCCAAAATCGTCGGTTGCGAAATAGTTATCCTCACCTCGTGCAATGAGGTTAAACTGATTACGCACGTCAAGTAACTTGTTATTGATGGGTGTTGCGGAAAGTTGGAGTACCTTAATATCGCGTACACGCCCTTCGGGATTGTAGCCGATTAGTTCGTTAAGCAGTGTTTGGTATCTGCCCGACTTGTGGTTTCGCAAGTTGTGGCTTTCATCAATAACGACAAGGAGTTTATTGCGCTTTTGGAGATATGAAAGTTTCGCGTCCGGATAATCTTCAAGTCTATTGGCTTGAAGGTCTGTATGGAAGCGAACTATATAATCGAACTGGTCGCGCTCAAATCGGGATTGGTGCCGTTTGAGGTATTGCGTCCAGTTGTTTTCCAGTTTTTTCGGGCATAAAAGAAGAACTGTATAGCCGTTGTTTTGGAAGTATTTCATAACGGCGAGTGCGGAGAAAGTCTTACCGAGACCGACGGCATCTGCAAGGATTGCGCCGTTGTATTTACGGAGCATCTTAATGAGCGATATGACACCTTTCTTTTGATATTCAAAGAGAGTTTTATATATCACCGTATCTTGAAGCAGGGTGAGCTCACGCTCATTCTGAATGTCCGAATTAAGTTCAATTTCGCCGTTGAATAATTCAAACAGTATCTTGTAGTATATTTCCTCCGGGTTGTAAATTCTAAAGACTTGCTCAATCTGTTCGATGATGTAGTTCTTAACGTCAACGAGTGTTGAGTTTTTGTCTATGGGGTTTATATGGATTTTTGCTTTTGCAACAACTTCCCATTGCTGTTTGAACCATTGCTTAAGTTCTTTTGCGTGATGAGCAGTATTTCCCGATTCTACTATATTGAGTTCGATGTTTGCCGAGGGCTTTGTTCCAAGTCCGGCTTCCGTTAAGTTGGAGCTGCCTACAACCAGGAAACTGCGGAACATAGGGTCTGCCTTATCAGTGAATTGATATGATTTCGCATGGCAAAAAGCGTTGTTGATAGTTCTGACTTCAACAGTTGCTCTTTTTAAGAATGCGATTGCATTTTGTGCATACTCTGATAGATGCAATGCACTTGAAATCGCAGAGTCGCCTTGCAACAAATCAATAATTTGGTCAACAAACTTATCGTCTTCGGTTATCTCTCCTAAGATAAGACGGTACTTGTTTTCAGGATGTAATTCACGATATAGCAGGTTGAGTCCCGCCACGGAAAAAAAACCTGTGACTATATCCATTTTGCCTTCTCGACCTTTTGCCGATTGACAGATGAAATCCCAAACTGTTTTCATGTTTGGTAAGTTTTCATCGTATAAAAACTTGTTATCAAGGAGCATACGCCTATGAATATTAAATGATTACGGAAAAAGTGTGGCACACCAACTTGCAAAGTTACAAAAAAAATTGTAACGTAGTTACAATTTGCGATATAAAGTTTTCCACTTTTCCACAAGGGTGTAAAGAAATTGCGTGAACCACAGCACTTGATTTGATGGTCGTAGGAATAACCAG
>CALDIF010000079.1 GCA_937901905.1 uncultured Porphyromonadaceae bacterium
CGGGCAGGGGAGAGGTGATTACATAATCACCTGCTGCAGCGGCAGCCTTTTTGGGTGCCGGTTTTGAAGCAACGGGACCGGCTTCAACAGCAACTCGCTTCACCACCGGCTTGCTCTTGGGTTGCTCGGGCAACTGCACGTCGTAACTCACACCGTTTACAGTCACCTGTGCTTTGTCGTCGTCAATACTGACAATGCCCACAGTGTAGTCATTGCCATTGATTTTATATTTATATTCTTTCATCGTTCAGTGAAATTAATTATTGAGATTAACATTCAAGTGTTATTTTCATCTACACTTGAATAAGCAGTGACTATTTACTTGGGCAGTTGTCGCATTAATGCCGACTTGTCACTCCACGCGCTTGTTCCACGTTGACCGAAGGTCAAGACTCCGCTTTCGTTGTCATGTGCGTTCAAGTGCTGATATAAGGCGAGTCCGATGGCTGCAATCACCTCATCGTCGCCTTCTGCCGCCTTCGGCTCAACGGTCGCTGCAACGGTTGCAGGCTGTTCGGGCTCACTGCTACCGGCAGTGCGCTTTGCTATTGCACCGAAGAGTTTAAAGCAAATAAACAACAAGATGAGCGCGCTGAACACGATTGCCATGGCGAAAAATGCGATATTGAACCCATGAGGGTCATTAACATGGAACTTCTCAATGTTCTCATTGGCATCACGAGTGTTATAATTACCCGGAGTGATGGCTGTCGCGACCGTTTTGCCGTCACGCACCTGCCAACACGTGTCGGCAAGCACGCCGACAGTGGGCAACTTGTTCTCGTCAACAGCGTAGGAATGTCCCTCGGGCAACATGGCGGGAACGGTAACCTCGTCAACAAGGGCACCATTGACATCGTATAACGCGATATAGTTGTCCTCACCCGGTTTCAAGATAAATGGCAAGTGGAACGTACCACGTGCCACATCGCCGTCGGCAATGAACACAACATGTGAACGCGGTGCCACCTTGGTGTTGCGTTCGTCGCCGCGAGGGATTTCGTAGCAACGGGCATCACTCGCAGCCCACTCGCGCATCACCACGTCACGATCTTTGTCACTGTTGGCATCGGTGAACAACTCATCGGGGTGCATGGTTGTGAGGAACATCTTCTCAATGGCATTGCTGCCGTAAGATGAGTTGTAAAGTTCAATCCAACCTGCCTTACAGGCACTTGTGCTGTCGGGCTGCACGAGCACCTCGTTAATGCGCATATTCAATCGACCTTGTGCCGAGAGTGACATGGTGCCAAGCACGAGCGCCGATAGTAGAATAACAAACTTCTTCATGAGCGGTAACATGCGTTACAAGGGAATATTACCATGTTTCTTGGCGGGATTGACAAGTTTCTTACTACGCAACATCTCCAAGGCGCGTATCACGCGGAAACGAGTGTTGCGAGGCTCGATAACGTCGTCAATGTAACCATATTTGGCAGCGTTAAACGGAGTGCAGAACAAGTCGTTATACTCTTGCTCTTTCTCGGCAATAAACGCCTTATTTTCAGCCAATATGCGTTTTGCATCTTCTTCGTTACCGGCTTCGCGAGCCTCGGCGGCTGCTGTCTTGGCGGCCTTGCTGTCGCGAGCATACAAGATACTTGCTGCACCGGCTGCTCCCATAACGGCAATTTCGGCACTTGGCCAAGCATAGTTCATGTCGCCACGCAGTTGCTTACAACTCATCACGATGTGACTGCCACCGTAACTCTTGCGCAATGTGACCGTCACTTTGGGCACTGTTGCTTCGCCGTAAGCGTAGAGCAATTTGGCTCCGTTGAGGATAACTGCATTATACTCTTGTCCTGTACCCGGCAAGAAGCCCGGCACATCGACCAAAGTTACCAACGGAATGTTGAAGGCATCGCAAAAACGAACGAAACGACCGCCCTTGCGCGATGCGTTGCAATCAAGCACACCTGCCATCACCTTCGGTTGGTTGGCAACGATACCCACACTCTGCCCGTTAAAACGAGCGAAACCTACGATGATATTCTTAGCATAGTCGCGCTGAACCTCGAGAAATTCGCCGTTATCGGTGATGGCTTGTATCACCTCGTACATGTCGTAGGGATCATTGGCACTCTCGGGAATGATATTGTTGAGGACATCTTCAACGCGGTCAATGGGATCGGTACACTCGACGCGCGGTGTCTCTTCCATGTTGTTACTCGGCATATAACTGAGCAACTGCCGTATGATAGTAATCGCTTCCTCCTCGGTCTCGGCGGCAAAGTGAGCAACACCACTCTTGCCGGCATGAACGGTTGCACCGCCCAACTGCTCTTGAGTAACATCTTCGCCGGTTACCGTCTTGACGACGTTAGGTCCGGTGAGGAACATGAACGAGATGCCTTTTGCCATGATGGTGAAGTCGGTCAAGGCGGGCGAATACACTGCACCGCCGGCACAAGGACCGAGTATTGCACTGATTTGGGGCACTACACCGCTGGCATTGATATTGCGTTGGAAAATCTCGGCATAGCCGCCCAACGCGTTAATGCCCTCTTGAATGCGCGCACCGCCCGAATCATTGAGACCGACAACCGGTGCGCCCTGTTTCATTGCAAGATCCATAATCTTACAAATCTTGAGTGCCATCGTCTCGCTCAATGAACCACCGAACACCGTACTGTCTTGAGCGAACACGTACACCAAACGTCCGTCAACAGTACCGTAACCGGTCACCACACCGTCACCGGCAAATGACTTTTTCTCTTGACCGAAGTTGGTGCAGCGATGTCGCACAAACATGTCCAACTCCTCAAAACTGCCTGCATCAAGCAGCATGTCAATGCGCTCACGAGCAGTTAATTTGCCTTTCTCATGTTGCTTGTCAATCGCCTTTTGACCACCGCCCAAACGCGCCTCGGCACGTTGGTCAATGAGTTGTTGAATGCGTTCTTGTTGCTTTCCCATAGCAGTTCACTTGTTAGGATCTTCACAAAGTTCAAGCAATGCGCCACATGTAGTCTTGGGGTGCAAGAATGCAATGTTCAAACCCTCGGCACCACGACGCGGTTCCTTGTCAACGACACGACCGCCTTTCTCTTGAACCTCGGCAAGGGCATTGGCGACACCGTCTTCCACAGCAAACGCAATGTGTTGGATACCGCCACGACCACCGTTCTTCTCGATGAACTTGGCAATAGCACTCTCGTCGCTCGTTGCCTCGAGCAACTCAATCTTGGTTTGACCGACGCGGAAAAACGCCGTGCGAACGTGCTGATCTTCTACCTCCTCGATAGCAAAGCACTTGAAACCCAACATCTTCTCATAGAACGGTATAGCCTCGTCAAGACTGGTGACGGCTATGCCAACATGCTCAATGTGCGAAATTTGCATAACAATTTCAATTTTTTTTGATTGTTTATAATTGGTTTGATATTTACTTATTATCGTGCAAAGTTACAATTTTTCTCGTTAATATCGGTGATATTCGACGGGCTTTTTCTTTGACTGAATAAGATTATTTGACAAATTATCATCACTGACGATTAAAGGGTAACTTTCGTCGACAAAAACCGGTATAGTGACAAAAACGACACGCATTAGCCGATGTGACTTGTTTAAAACCGATCGAGTCTTCAAGCAGGTTCCTTAATGTTATTGCCATGCGATTATCAAAATCCCGAGTAAATTCATCTTCAACAGTGAAAATGAATTGTTGGGAAATATTAGAACGCTTTTTACCGGTTTGCCCACTCCCGTCATTTGCTATCTTTAACATGAAACCGCAATCTCGTGTTTTGAGGTTGTATATCATGGGAATGATGGGCTCGGGGACAGGTAGAACAAGTTGAGTATAAGCGTGGCAATACAACATCAACTGCATCAATGCGTGTTGGAAGTCACCGCAAGCCAATTCCGGCACCAGTTTTTCGACTCCTGAACAATAACACAAGTCACCTCCGGTCTTATAATCAATGATGCGCAGTACCCCATTGAGCCGATCAATACGGTCAGCGCGGAATGTGAATTTGAACGACACGCCGTCGAGAGTGACGACACCCTCGTGTGGAGTTTCACATTCGACAATTTCAAGATAATCAACGTTCTGCTCGTCCATGCACTTGATATCCATGTCAATTGCCCGACACACAAACTGCTTGACTACATCTTGCACTATTGCGGCATCACCGGTTAACGGCTCGTCAAGGTCGTGTTCCTCACGATGCAAGTAATCCCTGTTGGTAATGCGACATACGGCATGAGCTACCTCGGTCTTAAACTGCAACAACTGCGATCGTGTTCGACGCAGAGGGTTTTGTAGCGATGGGGTAGCACTGTCATGGTCAAGATACAAATAATCGAGCGTGTTATGAACAATAGTGCCGAACTCGCTATAGTCCATGAAGTCGCTCGGCGTGTTGTTATCGTTGAGTCCCGCAACTTTGTTGAGATAAAATCTTAATGGGCATTTGATATACTTGGTAATCGAACTTGCCGACAGCGCGCGTGACCCGTTTGCACCGTACCACTCTTTCATGAGTGGTGAATTACACGGTACCACAATAGCCTGTTCCTCGGCTGCATGCTGCTCGGGCGACACAATAGTTACCGGCAGACGTCGCTTGAGGTACACCATTTCCAACTGGTGTATAAAACGCGAACGCTCATTGGAACCGATTGCCATGCTGCCGGTATCGTAGACCAATCTTACTTTGTGTGCTCTTGATAACAAGCGCATGAAATAATAACTCGACAATGTTTCCCTATCGGTAATAGTGGGCATGTGGTGATAATTGCGCAACCAATTGGGGATAAAAGAGTTGATGCGACTCCTTTGGGGCAATACACGCTCGTTGGCACTGAGTATGATTAGGTTATCAAAGTCGAGACAACGCGTCTCGAGCATACCCATCACCTGAATGCCTTGTAGTGGCTCGCCTGTGAAGGGTATGACACATGAGGCGGCAAGACGATTGATAAGGTATAAAACAGTGCTGCCTGTCACGCTTTCACGATATTGTTCGATGAGCGAGCGCAGTGTGAGCAACTGCTCACAGTATAATCGGCAGAATTCACTTTGCAGCGGTACTGTAACCGACTTGTCGTCAGGCGCGTTGTCATCATCATTCGCTTGAGTTTCACCCGCAAGTCCCGAACTCGCTATAATTGTCTCACGCAGGGTGTCAACAAAGGAGTGTATCTTGTCGATGTAGGTGAGTGCTTGATCATGTTCGTTGGCAGTGATGTTGAGAATGTCGGTATCGAACAGTGGTGCCAACTCGGTATCCATGAATATCCTTGACGGCACGCGATGAGTGGGCAACAAGGACAGTCGGTTGATGAATTCGGCACTTAAATCGGGGTAAGTCGTTTTTATGATAGGGTGTGACAAGATGTCTCGCACTTCTTCACGATAAAAAGTGATACTGCCATCGTCCTTTTGAATAGACGCATGGTTGAGGCAGCGGGCGACAAGTGTCATGAGCGAAACTATGCTCGAGTGTCGCATTTTATAACCGATTGTCACATTGATTTTTTCATACAATTGTTCTTCACCGTTACGATTTCCCAAACCGTGTAACAACGGCATGAGCAATGTCTCGTCGGGCAACACGATGGCAGTGCGTATCTCATCATCACCGGCATCATGGAGCTCTTTCAACAGGTTACGGGCATACTTGGCTTGACCCACGGTAGAACCGATCTCCACCAACCTGATGTCTGCATCAAGTGCTTCATCTTTGATTGGTTGCGGCGGAGGAAAGTCGGTGACGTTGTTGTTAATGAGTGTCGTTGCCGGTCCGGGAAATCGCTCGCACGAAAACACATCGCTCGCATTATCCCACCAAAAGTCGGCGCACCCCAGTCGTTGTAAAGATTTGAATATATCATGTTCTCGCTTTGATAAGAGCACAAAACCCACCATAACATATCGTTCATATCTCAAACTGTCGGTATCGGAGAGTGTGTCAAGATACTCGGCAGCGAGACTATACGCGCGACCGGAGGAAACCATCAACCCATTATAACGCGACAGTTGACGATGATACTCCTCGTAGATGTCGGCAAGTTTGTTCCACAACGAGCGATAACGTCGTTCCACACTATCATCATCAATTTCACGAGGCGTATAGCGAAACAATTTGTCACCGTCTCCGTCGGGCAAATCAATGTGAAGCAAACGACGAATTTCCCATTTAAGATCATCGCTGATGTGGTCGGTGCTTATCTCTTTGAGTTGGTCAAGGTTTGTGAAGACATCACGGTAGTCAATACCACCGGTGTCCAGGTCATCAAAGTCATTAAGCAGGGGAGCACCCCAATGGACAAAGTGGTCAAAAGGTGCAGCAACACTACCCATCTCCTTACGGTAAGCCTCATAGAGACAAAACATACATTCCAAGCGATTGGCTATCACCTTTCCCGACAAATCGCAGACCAACTCACTGATGGTTGTCACGTGTGGCATGACGGTGTATCCGCTGTCGGGTAATAACTGCTGTAAAGCCCTCTCAAAAAACTGTCCGCTTCGTTTGTTTGGGAAAACCATACAATAACGGGCAAGTCCACCGTGAGGTGCTCGACCGACGTAATACTCAGCGACTTGTTTTAAAAAATCCATAACTGAAAAATGAGATAATTTCGGTCAACTGTGCTCGGCCAATCCGTCACGGTTCATAACACTTTACCGTGAGGCAACTGACTAAACCTTGATATAAATTGTAGTGTGAACAGCAAGATCGAACAACACTATTCTCGCGGCCGCATTGCCGCTTATATCACGAGCCGCACGGTCAAACTCGTGCATCAGTTGCTCTACGTTGCCGGCATTGATATACGGCGAAAAACGTGTTGCAAATTGTTGCTGCTCGGCTGTCATGTGGTTCAGTGAAGGCATGTGGAGGTTATAAACGAAATTCTCGCGCACTTGTCGAGTTGCATATGCGAGAAACCTACAGGCTTTTTCCCGTTTATAATCGGCGATGTCTTCGCTCCAACGTTTGAGTGCAGCAAGGTCGCGTTTATAAGCGAGTCGCATCAACAGCATGAATTGTTCATGAAATTGAAGTGTTTCGCTCCCTGTTGACAACATGTGTAGCGCGTCAACCACATTACCGTCGGCTGTGGCTGCGATGGCGGCCGCTTCTTGTTGATCAACAGCCAACGTGTCACTGAGCCATCGGGCGACCCGTGCCGCATTGGGACGCTTTATTTCAAGGCGTTGAGTTCTTGAAAATATTGTCGGCAATATTTCACGTTCATTGTCACTCACGAGTATGAACTTGCAATCATCATACGGTTCCTCAATGAGTTTTAGCAACTTGTTGGCGGCATCTTCACGCAACTTCTCGGGCAACCACATGATGAGCACCTTGTATTTGCTCACATTGCTGCTCAGTGCCATTCGTTCTATAATAACCTCGCTCTCCCTGACGTATATGCGCGGTTGGGAATTCTCGTTTTTGAGCAACGTCAACCACCGGCGATAATCTTCAACAGTCGACTCGGTTAAAAATTCTTTCCACTGCGCGATATAATCATTGCAGCAACTCGCATCGTCTTTTTTGAGATAAGGGAATGAGAACGAGGTATCAATGTGGTTGAACGCAGCGTGTTGTCGACATGAGGGACACGTGCCGCAACTGTCACCGTCGGTGCGGTTGGTGCAATGTAAATATTGTGCTGTCGCGCGAGCAAGTGCCAATTTTGGCACCCCGGGTGCCCCATGCAACAACAGAGCATGAGGCAAGCGGTCGTTGTCTATCATGTCGCGCAGGCGAATAACGGCTTGTTCGTCGGCAAGCGTGTCACTGAACTTCATTGCTGTCGTTATTGTCGAAGTCGAAATTCTTACGGCGGAACACAAAGTTGTGACCGAGATATTTGTCGCGCACAACGGGATTTTCGGCCAGTTGCTCGCTCTTGTCTTGGAACAAAATCTTGCCCTCAAAGAGTAGGTAACTGCGGTCGGTGATACTCAACGTTTCGGGAGCATTGTGGTCGGTAATCAATATCCCTATATTGCGGTGCTTTAGGCGATATACAATACTTTGTATGTCCTCGACAGCAATGGGGTCGACACCGGCAAAAGGCTCATCTAACATGATGAAGCGAGGATTGATGGCAAGACACCTCGCAATCTCGGTGCGACGACGTTCGCCTCCGCTCAACCTATTGCCGAGGTTGTGGCGAACTTTCTGTAGGTGCAACTCGCTGATAAGTTGTTCAAGACGGTCGCGCTGATACTCAGGTGTGGTGTCGGTCATCTCAAGCACAGTTCGCAAGTTGTCCTCAACAGTGAGTGTGCGGAACACCGATGCCTCTTGAGGCAAATATCCTATACCCAATTTTGCTCGTTTATACACCGGCAATCGGGTGATGTCAACATCATTGAGATATACCTTGCCACTGTTGGGCATCACAAGCCCGGTGGTCATGTAGAACGTGGTTGTCTTTCCCGCTCCGTTCGGACCCAACAAACCGACAATCTCGCCTTGTTTCAAGTTAATTGAAACGTGGTTAACAACAGTGCGTTGACGATACTTCTTCACGAGATCACTCGTCCTTAACACGAGCGTTCCCGCCTCGCCATGCTCATGCAACTGTGCGGCGATGACATCAAAGTTATCATCGTCACGTTTCCAAGGCAAGTTGAACTTCATTACTTGATGTTGAGTTTACCCTTGATATAATCCGTAATCAGGTTAATAGCGACCTCGTTGTGTCCACCCTCGGGCACTATAATATTGGCAAAACGTTTGGCGGGCTCGATGTGCAACAGGTGCATCGGTTTGAGCACACGTTGATAACGCTCGATAACGGCTTCGGCAGTGCGACCGCGCTCAATGCAATCGCGCGATATGACGCGTATTAAACGATCGTCACCGTCGGCATCAACAAACACCTTGATGTCCATCATCTTGCGCAAACGAGGGTCGCTAAGCACAAGAATACCCTCAATTACCACCACGTCATGCGGATCCATGTGGACGGTTTCGGGTTGACGGGAACAAGTGAGGTAACTGTAAGTGGGCATCTCAATAGACTGCCCCTTCTTGAGCATCTTGAGGTGTTCGAGCAACAAGTCCCAGTCAAAGGCTGCCGGCTCGTCGAAGTTGATTTTTTGACGTTCCTCAACAGGCACATGACTTGAGTCTTTGTAATAGGCATCTTGAGAAATGATGCCCACCTCGCCTTGAGGCAATCGCTCCATTATCTTGCGCACCACGGTGGTTTTACCCGAGCCGGTGCCGCCGGCAATACCGATAATTATCATAGTAACTGAATGTTATATATTTACTTCTCACCTAAAACTTCAAGTGCCATGTCAAGGATTGTGGGATCGTCCAACACTACATATCCGCCGTCAGGTCCGGGCTCGATATGCACGCCCATGTTAGTTCCGAGATCATAGTTGGAACCGCCGAAGTAGTTTCGCACCGATGCAACCGGCAAGTTGAGTCGGTGCGCTATTTTGTGTATAGTCCCGTCGGGCAGCCTGTCCTTGATGCTGCGCAGTTTGTTGAATGTTATAGTTGTTGGCATGATAGGTTTGTATAATATTTATCTGTTTGGCAAAGGTACAAAATCTAACTCGGTTGCGCAAATTATTAGGGCCTGCTTAAATCGTTTTTACGGTAGCCGAGACAATGATGATTAGGAGCGTTGCAACAACCGATGCTGTCATGACCCGACTGTCGGCAACGTTGAAGCGAGGTAGAGTGGGGCTGCCGTATCGCCTCGCCACAATGCGCGCTGCGAGCAGCACCACGACAGCGGCAAGAATTCCGACGACGAGACCGCCTGCGATATCGCCCGGATAATGAACACCGAGGTAAATGCGACTATAACACACGAGAGCAGTCCACAGTGCCATTGTCACACTCAACAGCCGTGAAGCCATTGTTGAACAAATTACAATTGTTACACCAACCGTGTTGGCAGCATGGCTCGATACAAAGCCGTACAACCCTCCACGATAATCGTTAACCACTCGCACCAATCCGCTAAGTGACGGCTCATGTGTGGGGCGCAAGCGCTCGACCGCATGCTTGATAATACTTGAGGACACTTGGTCGGCAATAAGGACTGTCAAAGCAATCAAGACCAAGAACCACGCGCTTTCGCGCCAAGACTTGTCACGCAGCGTGAACAGCATGGCAATCACGAGTAATGACCACGACCATTTACTTGACACGAGCCACATGGCAACATCGGTCCACCCTGTATAACTGTTGTTAATGGCTACCAACAGCGACGCATCAAAGTTTTGTAATTGTTCAATCACGTGCCTGAAAATTTATAGAACGGTTTTACAGTAAATCACCTACGAGAACTCGTTTTAATGCCAAGCGCCAATGTGGTGTTTCCACACCGTAGGTGTCACGTATCTTGTGCTTGTCCAATACACTATAGCGGGGTCTCACGGCTGTGGTGGGATATTCGTCGGTGTTCACCGGCATCACTTGACAACTCAATCCCGACAGTTCCATCACAGCGACCGCGAGATCATACCACGATGCCACGCCCTCGTCGGTATAGTGATATATGCCGCCTTGCCACTTGTTGCTGTCAATGATTGTGGCAATGGCTCCGGCAAGACTTGCCGCACTTGTGGGCGAGCCTATTTGATCAACCACGACATTAACACGCTCGCGTTCGCGTCCCAAGCGTTGCATCGTTTTCACGAAATTATTGCCGTGGGAAGAATACAGCCATGCGGTGCGTATCACCATACCGTCATTACCGAGCAACTGCTTGACGTGGTGTTCACCGGCAAGTTTGGTAGCACCGTACACGGTGGTCGGTGCGGTTGGCTCATCTTCGGTATATGGGACTGATGCTTTGCCGTCGAACACATAGTCGGTCGAGATGTGTATCATTCGGCTGTGTTGACGTTTACAAGCGTTGCACAAAGTCGCTACTGCAGTGTCGTTGAGTGCGGCACACTCATCGGGCCGGCTTTCGGCTGCATCAACAGCAACGAAAGCGGCACAATTGATAACGATGTCAAAACCGTATAGATCGAAAAATCGCCGAACGGCATCTATATCGGTAATATCAAGTGTGTCAATATCAACACCCGTTACCCGATGGCAACGCAGTGCACTCATCAATTCGGTGCCCAACTGTCCGCGACACCCTATAACCAGTATTGAAATTTCATTCTTGACCATCATCATCAAATAGCGGTTTCTCCTCGTCTTTCTTGAAATAGGCGGCTAACAAACCCACAAAATAACTGATTGCCGTCACTGCTTGAGATGTGCTCGCACTCACTTCCTGACCTTTCAAGCGTAGCATCATCACAGCGTAAAGCAGATTGAAACACGTTTCCAACTCACCGGGGTTATCGGGCGACTTGGCACGTAATTCAACGATATAGGGTAAAGTGCTGTAAAAGGCTGCATGGTATTGAGGAAAGCGCTCTACAGCATTGAGCAACTGCAAGTGCAAGTCGGTAAGACGAATGAGTGTATTCTTGTTGATTTGCAAGTGACCGCTCGTTTGCAATTGCTCATGCCTCATCATCATCACGAGGTTCTCGTACCATTCGCGTATAGTGGTGCGGGTGGGCTCATCGGTATCGAACCGCTTGACTAACAAGTCCTCAACCTTGTCCATATCGAGCGAGCAGGCACGCAGGATGTCCTCAACTTGCCACATATACAGCAGGTATTCGGCAATATTTTCCTTGCGTTTTTGTTGGGCTATTAACATGATTGTTTATCCGAATTTACTGATGTTGCGCAATGCGTCCTCGTCCATAATCTTGATGCGTCTGCCGTCGATGGTGATAATTCGCTCTTGGGCGAAAGCCGACAAGGTCCTGATTGCGTTGCTCGTAGTCATGTTACTCAAGTTGGCAATATCTTCACGAGCCATGTATATCTTCAAGGTCTTGCCATCGTCCTCGTAGCCGTAATTGTCGCGCATCAACATCAGTGCCTCGGCAAGACGACCGCGAATGTGCTTCTGTGTGAGCGACACGATTTTGGTGTCACTACCACCGAGGTGTCGGCTCAATTCTCTAATGAAAAACCACGCCAACTCGCGATTGTTATTAATCAGTTGTTCGACAACTGTCATCGGAACCGACCCTATCACCGATTGTTCGAATGCCGCAGCACTTGACACGTAAGGCTCTCCGGCAAAATAGGCACGATAACCGAAGTATTGAATAGGACGATATAGACGCAAAATTTGACCGCGTCCACCGAAGCCGTCTTTGTACAACTTGACCTTGCCGCGCAATAAGCACCACAAGTAGCATGGCTCCTCATTCTCAGCGTAGATGACGCGGTTTTTCTGGAACGTGCGAATTACAAAATTCTCAGCAATCAAGTGCTTTTCATCAGGGGTGAGCACTTTCCAGATTTCCGACAGTCCCTCGCTAAGTATTTTTTCAAGAGCACTTTTCTTTAACATTCTCTCTTTATTAGCATCGCAAAATTACAACATTTAATTTACAATGCCAAACCCAAAATTTTCTACATTAATTTTAAATTGTTACTTTTGCACATCAACAGTTAAACTTTGCTGCCGATATGCCGTCGAACAGACAACAATGTTTAATAATTATACTGATATGAAAACAAAACACTTTTTCATCACTGTCTTACTCGCTATGGCTACCCTGTGTGCTTATGCAGACTCGCCACTGACTTCGACCGATTTCGCCGATTGTTACTCCGACATTGAAATAGTCAAGATGGCACAGCAGAGTAGTGGTCACTTTAACACAACAATTTTGAATTATCTTGCCGACAGCAAGAACCCTGTTGATGTGCGTGTAGCCATCATCAATGCTGCCGGGTGGAATATTGACGGTCAATCATCGGGAGAACAGTTATTCAACTTCCTCTGTGGTCGCTATAAGGCACAAAGTGAGGAAAAACTTGTAAAGAAGTTAGATGCCGGCACCCTGATAACTTACGCTTATGCCAAGGCTATGAGCAATTACTTCACTGTAGATGGTGCTCTCGAGCTTGCCGAAGCCGCCGTTGCCAAGAACAAGAAACATAGTTTCACTGTAGAATTCATTGCTTCGCTCATTCGTGCCCAAAAATTGTTGGATAGTGATTGGAGCGCTCTCTATGCTACTGTTAGCAATGTTCTTGAGAATGGAGAGTTGCAACTTGATATGCGACAAAGTGCCATTGATGAAATTTGGAATTACATCAAGTTATATGAGAATTATTGAAATATAATTGACATTTCAGACGACAACACCCTCGTAGCAACTTTTCATGATTGCTGCGAGGGTGTTGTCGTTTTGATTTCAGCCGTTTGTCTTGTCGGAATCAGGCGTTCCATTTTGTGGTCATCTTGACATGCATGATTCCGGCTTCTTCGAATTCATCGGAAATCACGCTAAACCCCAATTTCTCGTAAAATCCGATGCAGTACGTTTGAGCATCAATCTCAATCGCTGTTGCACCCAATTCACGAGCGGTGGCTAAAGTTGCGAGCATCAACTCCCGTCCCTCGCCGGCAAGGCGATTTCTCGCGAGTACACGACCTATGTGCCACTTGTTGTCATTGTCGGTGAACAATCGTGCATACGATTTCACTTCACCCGTTTGTTCATCACGTTCAAACACGTGCCACGCATCGTAATCTATCTTGTCAAGATCGGGATAGAAGCAGTGTTGCTCAATAACAAATATGTCACAACGAGCCCTTAGAATTTCGTACAATTCGTATACGTTAAGTTCGCCGAACTGTTTTACCGTTATCATTGTCCGTTGTGAATCAATAGGTTATTCCATCAAGTCCCTGTAAATATCAAGAGCAGTACACATATCGGAATCTTCAACGGTAAAATCGTTAACAAACTGCCCGGGAGCAGTGAGCAACGTACAGTTGATTTCACCGTGAACACTCTTCTTGTCATGGTGCATCAGGTTCAACAAGGTCGGGTAGTCATCACATGTGAAGAGTTGGTTTCCATACAGTGCAAGTATGCGTTTGGCGAGACGATGAAGCCAACTGCCGTCAAAACCGCATTTCAGATGAGACAAGATAAGTTCGGCTACCAATCCTCGAGCAACAGCGTGACCATGAGGCACCGGAGTTCCACGCATTAATGCGAAACTCTCGAAAGCGTGTCCTACAGTGTGACCGAGGTTTAGGCAGCGACGCAGTCCTTGCTCATGCGGATCCTGTTCAACGATGTGTAATTTAAAGTTAACACCCGTTTCTATCATACCCAACAAACGATTGCTCTCGTAGGGAAACAACTCGATAGGATAATCCAACCAACGATTTACCTCATCAACACCGATAAGCAAAGCATGCTTGAGAACCTCGGCATAGCCAGAGCGCAATTCAATTTGAGGCAACGTGTTGAAGAATGCTGTGGATAACACGACTGCTCGAGCCTCATTGAATACCCCCACTTCATTTTTGAAACCGCCGTGATTGACACCCGTTTTGCCTCCGACTGAGGCATCAACTGCTCCTAAGAGCGTCGTAGGAACATTAATAAATTCTATACCTCGCTTGAATGTAGATGCTGCGAACCCACCCAAGTCGGTTACCATACCACCACCCACATTTATCAATAGAGAATGGCGCGTTGCACCGAGTGCGGACAACTTGTCCCAAACGTGACTTGCAGTAGTTATAGTCTTCGCTTCATCACCGGCAGCAATGATGATAACGGGTGCAGACGCGACGGTTTCGCTGTCGATATTGGGTACTACAAGTCGTGAGGTATTTTCATCGGCAAGAACGATAACCGATGAAGGACTCGCGCTATGGACAATCTCGTCAATTATCCTTCCCGGAGTTGTGGTGAAAACGATGCGTTGCATTGGGCTTTACTCGGCGGTGTCGACTTCGGGTGATGTCAATGTGAAACCGTAGGTATTGTCAATGTTTTTCGAATAGTACACTACAGCATCACAACGTGTGTACACACGCAACTCAAAGGATTCGTATGTGCTGCTATCGGTGAGTTTGAAACCGGCACGAGTGATTTCTTTTAATAAGTCATTGGCATTTTGCTCGTCATATAAGATAATATTAACCGAAATAAAACCGTAGTCGGCCTCTTCGCCGTTATTACATGCCACCAATTCAATGACACAGGCTTCCGAACGGTCAATCGGCACCATACACAACTGTGACTCATCTTTGTACCCCGACTTGTAGAAACCGTCGATAATGCTGCAGGGACCGCCGTATCCGTCACCGGTGAGGCCTTGAGTGAAACCCAATTCAGTGAATAAGTCGGTATAATGTGCTATAGCATCTTCGCTGTCTTCTTCCTCGTAAGCGAGCGTGATATACCTGTAAGTGCGTACATTCAACAAGTCTTTAAAATGAACCGGCAGGGTCGCTGATGAGGCAAGGGCACTCACGAGCATGACGATTGTTAATAGTCTTTTCATAGGAGTGAGAAAATAGTGAATAGATGTGTGATTAGTTGTTTCTTGGAGTCATATTTATCACGCCGGTCGCGCGTTGCGCAACGATGAGATCAGTGTGGGCAGTGCATCGGCAAGAGCGTCCATTGAGGGATAAACTATATCGGCTCCGGCTTTGTATAAATCGCGCTCGGGCACGGGACCGGTGGTGACTCCAATAGTGAAACAACCGGCGGCATGACCGGCCTGCACGCCTAAAGGGGCATTCTCAATCACTATACACTGCGATGCGGTGGCTGCGGCCTTTGCCATCCCTTTCAGATAGGGTTCCGGATTAGGTTTGCCACGAGCCGAATCAAGTGCTGTGACGCGCTTTTCACTCAACAATCCGGGGAAGTCGGCATCAAGACGGTCGAGAATTGATGTTTGGGCAGAACCGGTAACAACAATTCTTTCGACTCCCAACGTGCCCAAGACCTCGAGTACACGGACGGCACCCGGCATTACAGGTGCTTCGCCGAGTTCCGAAAAATAACGTGTTTTTACTCGATATAGTGCACGAGCCTCGTCATCGGTGACCTGCTTGCCGGCACCTTCACGAAACTTCATCTTGATAGTGTCGACACCTGTCATGCCCTCGTACAGATAAAACTCATCGCGCGTGCAACGTATGCCGTTTTTCTTCATCAACTTCACCCACGCGCGAGTGTGATTTTTCATTGAATCGTAGAGCACCCCATCCATGTCGATGAGTGCCACAATCGCGTCAAGCGACTTTGCACCGCTGTACTTTTTGTAGCCTTCAATGGCTTGTTCAATTGTCATTTGTCTGTTAATTATTCGGTTATTCGGTCATTATCTCAAGATTAAATGCCCGAAAGAGTGGATTTACTTGTGATTATCACTCCTGTTGCCGGGTTTTAGATGCCACGCTTTATCACTTTATCTTCTCACCGTGATGTGAAAGCAACCGGACTTGTGTTCGAATATAGCGTAACATCGCCCTTGCCGGCGCATGTCGTTGACAATTTCGGCAAGAGTGTTTTTCATATCTTCAATATTGGCAATTCGAGTGGTGTCACGACAATCAAATCGCCCCCAACTGATATCGAATGTCGTCCCATAGAGATGGCAAGACCGGTCAACGGCGGCTCTGTTGCGCCTCACGAGACGCGCCACACTATAGTCGCTACGAGTAAGGCTTGTCACCCTCAAGCGATAGTCACAGCCGCTACGAGCCTTTACTGTGTCACACCACGCACGACTCAAGTCCAGCAACAACTGCGCTGCCTCCGGCACAAGATAAGGCATAGACATTTTCAATGAGTCAACGGCATAGTATGGTGTAGAGTAGATATGTACTACCGGGCGTTTGAGACGATATGCGGTGCGAAGGTCGGTGATAGGGGAGATGCCTATTGCCATCGCTGCTGTCAACTGCAACTCATTTGTATCACAAAAAAGTTCACGCAAGCGTCCGGGAGGTACTCGGGTGGCAAAACGCACCACGTTGTTTCCGTCGGGGTTTATATGTGCCACACCGTTGTCAATCGCGGGCGACGAATACGTGACGAGTGTGTCGGCATTGTCACCATGTTCGTGTGAGTTGTCGGTGTGGGTGCAGGCACATCTCAACGGCAAGACAATCAGCACAATCAGTGCGACAAGTGTTGCCGCGACACGACCTTTACGCAAACGGCGTTTTCTCATTTGCCAACGGTCTGGACGTAGAGTAATAATTCGTTGTCGGGCAACTTGAGAGCCTCGCTCAATGCCGCATCATGCAACATGGCGCGCACGACTGTCTTAAGCCCGGCTTGAGCGCAATAAAGGTATATGTTTTGCGACGCCGCCCCTGTCGTGTATGCTTGGAACTCGGTGCGCGCCTGTTTGTCCGTATCGACCACGAGAGCGATATTGAGAGGTGCGGTCTTGGCAAAGTCTTGCCTGCCGGCAATATCACGGAAATCACCGGTATTGACCGTGGTGAGTGTGTTGGTCTCAGGATCAAATCGACTAATCTCGGTTGCCGTGATAACGTATAGCACAAGTTCCTGCTTGTTCATCGCCGTGGCAACTGTGTGTTTGCCGTCATGAGTAATGCCCCATGCCGCCCACAGCATGTTACTCAAGTCTTGTCGACTTACCGTTTGTGTGGGGTCAATGTCACGTCGGGTCTGTCGTGCCGACATCACGTCCATCAGTGGAGCACCGCCCGTAACTTGTGGAGCCGGCAGCACTTCGGCCGAGACAGCCAACGATGCGGTCCAAAGGGCAGCGGTAGCAAGAATATAAGTCAGTTTCATCGTTTTTAATAGTGTTTGTAGTATCTATCTATCGCAAATTTACTGCAAATTTCATGACCGAGTACGGTTTTTGCAGATTTTAACGTTTCATAATCTGAAAAACTCTGTCATCACCTCTATCATGGCATCGTGGTCGCTAACCGAAGCCGTTTCTCTTGCACTGTGCATCGCAAGAATCGGATTGCCCACATCAACACCCTCTATATCAATTTGTGCTGTCAAAATGTTGCCTAATGTCGAACCACCCGCCACATCGCTATGGTTAACAAAATATTGGCATGGTTCGCCGGCTGCCCGACACAGTGATTTGAACACGGCAGCCGAATGAGCATCGGTCATGTACTTGCAATTGGCATTGATTTTCACAACCGGCCCGCCACCGAGGTAGGGGTGATTGGTGGGATCATATTTGCCCGGATAATTCGGGTGGAACGCGTGGGCATTATCGGCACTTATCATGAACGAACGTTGTGTGGCACGGGCAAACGACTCATAATCACCGCCGCGCGCCGCTACAATGCGCTGTAAGACAGATGTGAGCACCGGTGATGCCGCTCCTTGCTTGGTGCCGCTGCCTGTTTCTTCGTTGTCAAAGATTGCTGCAACGCAAGTCGCATGAGTGTCGACGGCACGAGTGATGGCGGTTAGTGCGGCATGCACCATGCTCAAGTCATCAAGACGTCCACTGCTGATAAACTCGTTGTGCAACCCGAATGTGCAGGCCGGAGCGCAGTCGTATAGCATGAGGTCAAAATCAAGAATTGACTCACGCGGCACATTGAGTTCGTCCGACACAAGTCGCAGTAACAAGCCGTCTGACTCCAGATGATTGGTTACAATGCCTATCAACGGGAGCATATCACGCTGCTTCGACAATGAATTTCCTTCATTAACGGCACGATTGAAGTGTATGGCAAGATGAGGAATGGTCAGCAGCGGACGCTTGATGTGTATCAAACGGGAGATGGGTCGCAGCACATCGTTGCCACGTAGCACAACACGTCCGGCAAGGGACAAGGGACGATCAAACCACGTGTATAGTATGGGACCCCCGTACACCTCGGTGTTCAGGCGCACCATGCCCCCTTCACCACTTATCACACCGGCAGGCTTAACACGAAAACACGGTGAGTCACTATGGGCGGCAACAATTTTAAATGTCATCTCGCCCGGAGTGTTATCGCCGATTGTAAAAGCGAAGATCGCACTGTCGTTTTTAGTGGTGTAGAACTTGTCACCCGGTTTAATATCGGCGAACGAGTCGCTGAGTTCGCGCTTGACGAAGCCCGACTTCTCAAGCAAGTTGCGTGCGGCATTCACCGCAAGAAAATTGCATGGGCTGTCATCAAGGAAGCGCAGTAATGATTTAATGTTTTCGGACATAAGAAAGAATAAGGTTATTCGGTTGACTTAACCGACTTGACTTTGTACTTGTAAACTATATAAATAACCACTATAGCGAGTAATGCGACGCCGGCGGCTTTCAAATAGTGGTTATAGTGTTCCAACCGGGCAAACAAGTTATCGGCATCGGGTACAACCAGATACAGCAGATAACCGAGCAGAGCGAGAACTACGTTCCACAATGCCGCTCCCAATGCGGTGTATGTTACAAACGTGGTGATGTTCATTCTTGACAAACCGGCAGGAATGGAGATAAGATGTCTTACCGCAGGAAGCAGCCGACCGAGGAATATAGACACGGCACCTTTGCGCTTGAAATAGTCCTCGGCATATTCAAGTTTTTCACCGCTGAGCATCAATAATTTACCGAACCGGCTATCGGCAAAACCGTAAATAATAGGCCGACCTATCAACATTGACAACGCGTAATTGATTATTGCCCCGAGCGTGGCCCCCACGGTGGCCATGACAATGACCATCCACACGTTCATGTCGCTACCATGTTGCAACGCGAAGTAGGCAGCGGGAGGCACAACCACCTCACTGGGTAACGGAATGATAGAACTCTCAATTGCCATGAGCAATACAATCGTGCCGTAAGTGAGATGTTCCTTGTACCAGTTGTATAATGCTTCGGCACTCAAGTAGTCGCGATATGAGGGGAAATAATATACAAGAGCGGCAACAATAACCGCTAATACGGCTACTGCGATATATACACCGTTATTGTTCTTCATGATAGTTATTGTACTGAGCGCAACTGACGTTGCAATTCAAAAGGTCGGCGTACATAGTCCATCACGAGTGTGCCGGCACCGGTGCCACTCACTTCAACGGCACCGTAACCGAAGATGCGCCCCATGAGGGTTTCACGAACATTGATTGTCTCGATTTTGCCTATAACCAATTCGTGAGTGTGACGACGCAACAACCCGTGACCGTAAAAGAAACGTTTGTTGCTCAGGAAGATACTAGTAGTCAAGTTGCGTGTAATATTGCCGAAACTCCAATAGGCGAACCAATGAAGTTTGGGACGGTAAATAACCGTTTCGCCGGGGACTAAGATTTTGTTAATATCCATTCTTGTTGTGGTTATACTCTGATAAGGGGAGCAAAGTTACAAAAAAATCACAGTCGTAACAAATTAAATGCGCCGGAGGTGATTCTCATCACCCACCGACGCGTGCACTCAATTCGATAATCAGCAATATAATTGTGTGTTTGACGGTTATGAAAGTGTTTAACTAACTTGCTGTGAAGTGTAGGAACGAGACTCGTTAATTACATTTGAACGAAACATCATGTAGGCGAGTTCGTCTACAATTGAAAGTGGTGTGCGA
Organism: uncultured Porphyromonadaceae bacterium; assembly: GCA_937901905.1. Lineage (GTDB taxonomy): Bacteria > Bacteroidota > Bacteroidia > Bacteroidales > Muribaculaceae > Sodaliphilus. The sequence goes on from CALDIF010000079.1 coordinate 20,377, forward strand.
CGTTCGATATGTAATATTTCATCGCAACACAAAGTATCCAACATCAAATGACGCTCATCAGGTGTCATATTGGCAAGGCGTGCAATCACTCGCGGTGTAATGACTATTGTTGTATTCATAGCGGTAATTTTTGATTTGATTGTAGTTGATTTTGATGCCACAAAATTAGGATTGCTCAGTGCAGAATTTTTGCACACCGCTGTTAATAAAAGTTAATCACAAACGCACACAAATTCATCTGAGCACGAACTGATATGACAATTTGGCAGAACGTTGAATGTGGTGTCAATTTGTCATGACAGGCGATAAGTATCTGAAGAATAGGCGACAACATTATATTGCATATATTGGGAACGGATTTTGCTTAAGGTTAAATGAATTACATAATTGACAAATTAAAACTACAGAATATGAATTTCAATAATTACACAATCAAGAGTCAAGAGGTAGTGCAAAAAGCGGTCACGCTTGCACGCACTGCCGGTAACCAAGCCATCGAACCGGAGCATTTGCTCAAGGCTATGTTTACCGAAGCAACCGATGTGATGACTTATGTGTTACAAAAGTTGGACATTGCACCGCAACCGATAGAGCGCAATCTCGATCTCGCGTTGCACCGTCTGCCTCGAGTGAGCGGTAGCGGCGATCCGTATCTATCGGGTGACACATCGCGCGTGCTTGACAAAGCGACTGATTTCGCTTCGCATAACGGCGATCAATATGTCACGGTAGAGGCGTTGCTCATGGGTATTGTAAATGCCGGTGGTGAGGCCGGTCGTTTGCTCAAAGAAGCCGGCGTGTCATCATCAGCACTTGCACAGGCAATAGCCGACTTGCGACGAGGGAAAAAGGCCACTGCCCCGGGAACAGAAGAACAATATAATGCACTTGCCAAGTATGCCGTCAATCTCACCGAACGGGCTCGACAAGGCAAGTTGGATCCCGTCATCGGACGCGATGATGAAATCAGACGTGTTTTGCAAATCTTGAGCCGTCGTACCAAAAACAACCCTATCCTCATAGGCGAACCAGGTACGGGAAAAACGGCTATTGTTGAGGGATTGGCGCAACGCATTGTGCGTGGTGACGTGCCCGAAACGCTCAAACAAAAGCAACTATTCACTCTCGACATGGGAGCCTTGATTGCAGGTGCCAAATATCAAGGCGAATTTGAGGAGCGACTCAAGGCTGTCATCAACGAGGTAACGAGTTCTCAAGGTGACATCATCTTGTTTATTGACGAGATACACACACTCGTGGGAGCGGGCAAAAGCAGCGGAGCCATGGATGCCGCCAATATTCTCAAGCCGGCACTGGCTCGAGGAGAGTTGCGCAGTATCGGTGCGACCACGCTCGATGAGTATCGCAAGTATTTCGAGCAGGACAAGGCTTTGGAACGTCGTTTCCAGAGTGTCATGGTCGATGAACCCGACGAGCAAGCGGCTATCGCTATCATGCGTGGCTTGAAAGAGCGATACGAAAATCACCACCATGTGCGCATCAAGGACGATGCAATCATTGCTGCCGTCACGTTGAGCGAGAGGTATATCAGCGATCGTTTCTTGCCCGATAAAGCAATTGACCTCGTTGACGAAGCCGCCGCGAGATTACGTATTGAGATGGATAGTGTCCCCGAAGAATTGGACGAGACAACACGCAAGATCGCACAATTGGAGATAGAGCGCGCTGCTATCAGTCGTGACGGCGATGCAGGTCATCTTAAGGATGTTGAAAAACAAATAGCCAATCTCAAGCAAGAGGAAACCGAACTGCGTGCACGTTGGACGGGTCAAAAAGAAGTCATTTCGCGCATCCAACAGAACAAAGTTGACATCGAGTCTCTCAAGTTTGAGGCGGAGCAAGCGGAGCGTCGCGGTGATTATGCTCGCGTTGCCGAGATACGTTACTCGCTTATCACCGGCAAGGAGAGTGAAAACGAGGCGTTACAATTACAATTGCAACAGATGCAACAAGGTAAAGCGTTGATCAAGGAGGAAGTCGATGCCGATGACATAGCCGAGGTCGTGAGTCGCTGGACAGGCATACCGGTGACAAAAATGTTACAAACCGAGAAAGAAAAACTGCTTAATCTTGAGCAAGAATTGCACAAGCGCGTGGTTGGGCAAGATGAGGCAATCGCAGCCATCAGTGATGCCGTGCGTCGCAGTCGTGCCGGGCTCAACGATCCTAAGCGACCGATTGGTTCGTTTATCTTCTTGGGCACCACCGGTGTCGGCAAGACCGAGTTGGCAAAAGCACTTGCCGATTACCTGTTCAATGATGAGAACATGATGACACGCATTGACATGAGTGAGTATCAAGAGAAGTTCTCGGCAACCCGTCTCATAGGTGCTCCTCCGGGCTATGTGGGCTACGATGAGGGCGGACAACTCACCGAGGCTGTGCGTAGAAAACCGTATAGCGTCGTTCTGTTCGATGAAATTGAAAAAGCCCACCCTGACGTGTTTAATGTGTTGTTACAAGTGCTTGATGACGGGCGATTGACCGACAACAAGGGTCGCACTGTAAATTTCAAGAATACTATAATAATCATGACGAGCAACTTGGGATCCTCTCTCATCAGAGAACGCTTTGAATCGCTCAACGAGACCAACCGCGAAAGCGTTATAGCGCAAACACGCGATGAAGTGTTGGAGATGCTCAAAGCCACCATTCGCCCCGAGTTCCTCAACCGTATTGACGAAACGATTATGTTCACTCCACTTGATCGTAATCAAATCGAACAGATTGTCCGTTTGCAACTCGATAACGTGGCACTACAGTTGACCTCTTCCGGTATAGTATTAACAGCGACCGATGCGGCTGTTAGCCAGCTTGCTCATGTGGGCTATGATCCCGAGTTCGGCGCACGACCCGTCAAGCGAGCAATACAGTCGCTTGTACTCAACAAGTTGAGTAAAGACATCATTGCCGGCAATGTGCATCGCGACCGTCCTATTACTATTGATGCAATCGGTGATACTCTTACATTCTCAAACTGATTGCTTATAGTCGGGCATCATTACTTTTAATCTAATCGTTCATAACGCCTCAAGTTCCGCAATGCCGGGACTTGAGGCGTTATCGAGTTGATTAATTGATAAATTTGAGTAACTTTGCGGTGTCATATTAATAATCAAGACTGAAGATTGATGCGATACATTTTGATAATTGTAATGTTGCTGACAGGACTGTTTGCCTCGTCAACGAGTCGTTGGGCTATATTGAGCGACATTCACGTGCTTGCTCCGACATTGGTCGACAGTGGTGTTGCTGCAACAAGAATGGCGACAGGTGAAATCAAGTTGCCTTTGCGCAGTACGGATTTACTCAATGCGGTGACAGATATACTCACTACGATGAAAATTGACGGAGTTCTTGTTACCGGAGATTTGACTCACAACGGAGAGCGAGATAGTCACCTTGCCGTGGCATCATGGTTAGATAGTCTTAGGACTCACGGAATTGCCACCCTCGTAATTCCCGGAAATCACGATGTGAACAATCCTTTGGCAGTGCGTTATTGTAATGAACAAACCGAACCGGTTGCTTCGGTGTCACCTCGAGAGTTTGCATCAATTTATCGTGAAGCGGGCTATGCGACCTATTGCGACCCGAACTCGCTGAGTTATTCCACTCAATTGTGTGACGGCGTAACACTCATCGCCATTGACAGCAATCGCTATAACGAGAGGAGTTATCATAGCGACGGAATTGTCACCGACAGTTTGCTCGGTTGGGTTACCGACCGTGCCGCCGAAGCCGGAGCACGAGGTGATGCTGTTGTAGCGATGATGCACCACCACATTGTGGAACACTTTGATGGAGAAACGCGCATATTGCCCAACTACATTATAGCCAATCACGACTCCATTGCGAGTCAACTTGCCAATTCCGGTATCAGCCATGTGTTTACGGGACATCTACACATTACCGACGCGGCAAGCGACGGGCAACTCACCGACATTTCTACCGGTTCGGCAATTACTTTTCCGTTCCCAATGAGAGTGATAGAGTTTTCCGATGACTCAATCAAGGTGGACACGTTTTTCATGGAAAATATCGATCCCGTCATTACTGCCGAAGGGCGTTCACACCTCAAAAACGGTTGCACCACATTGGCGACAATGTTATCACGCAAGGTGTGGAATAAACTGACAGATGAGTTAACCCAATTCAATCATATGTCGCAACTGTGGGGTATTGATATGACGCGACTGCCGAGAACCGAGCAACAACTTAAAGAACTTGTCTTAAAGCACTTTGCAGTTCCGCTGCAAGACGCGTTATTTACAGTGTGTCGCGGTGGTGAAACCCGAGAAGATGCCGAGAGAATTCGTCTCGGATTTATGGACGGTATTGAGCAGACCTTAACCGAACTGTTTCCTGATATGTCCGACGAGTTATTGCCTTTATTCTCAGATGCTGTGATGAAAAAGTACGAACCGGTGATGAGAAGTGTTTTGGAAGACATAAACTGCGTGGGTACGACAAAAGAAAGTCACACCGACGATCATTGTTTCAAGCACTCCTTATCTGATTTATGAAGTGTTGTGTACGCACGCTTGAAAAAAGGGCAAATAAACAATGAAGTGCAAGGACACACCGTCGGTTTTTATCCACACAAAACCGCAAGCCCTTGAAGTTCATCAACTTCAAGGGCTTGCAACGTCTCAATAGTTACGTGCGAAAATCACTCGTCGATGACTCGGACGCCCACTGTATATACAAGTGCCTTCCTCCGGAACACTATCCAATGGTATGCACCGTATCGTTGCCTTGGTTTCCTCCTTAATTTTCTCCTCGGTCTCGGTGGTGCCGTCCCAATGGGCTAGAATAAAACCACCGAGTTCGAGTTGAGCCTTGAAGTCGTCCCACGTGTCAACCTTGACGGTCTTGGTTTCACGCAGAGTGAGAGCCTTGTCGTAAAGTGACTGCTGAATATCATCGAGTAAAGCCTTGACACGATCTTCAATGCCTTTGAACGGCACTGTCTCTTTCTCGAGAGTGTCGCGACGCATAACCTCAATAGTACCGTTAGCAATGTCTTTAGGACCGAGCACAAGACGTACAGGCACGCCTTTGAGTTCATAATCGGCAAACTTGAACCCCGGACGTTTATTATCGGCATTGTCATACTTCACGCTGATCCCCATTGCTTTAAGGCGATCTACAACTGGCTTGACAACTGCGTCAATGCCCGACAGTTGTTCCGCATTCTTGTAAATAGGAACAATCACGACTTGTATGGGAGCCAACTGCGGAGGTAAAACCAAACCGTTATCATCGCTGTGAGTCATGATAAGGGCACCCATTAAGCGAGTTGATACACCCCATGACGTGGCCCACACATATTCCAAAACATTCTCGCGATTAATGAATTTGACATCAAAAGCCTTGGCAAAATTTTGTCCGAGAAAGTGTGATGTACCGCTTTGCAAAGCCTTACCGTCTTGCATCATGGCTTCGATGGTATATGTCTCGACAGCACCTGCAAAACGCTCGTTGGCCGTTTTGACACCCATTAAAACCGGCATAGCCATATACCGCTTCGCAAAGTCGGCATAGACGTTAATCATCTCCATTGCCTTGGCTTGCGCCTCTTCGCTCGTGGCGTGTGCGGTGTGACCCTCTTGCCACAAAAACTCGGCAGTACGGAGGAACATGCGCGTGCGCATCTCCCAACGCATCACGTTAGCCCACTGATTGACCAATAAAGGCAGGTCACGATAACTGTTGATCCAGTTGCGATAGGTATTCCAAATAATTGTTTCGCTTGTCGGGCGAATAATAAGTTCTTCTTCCAATCGTGCATCGGGGTCGACGACAACGCCACTGCCATCACCGGCGGTCTTGAGGCGATAGTGAGTCACCACGGCACATTCTTTTGCGAAACCCTCCACATGGTCGGCTTCACGACTCAAAAATGACTTAGGTATCAGCAGTGGGAAATAAGCGTTTTGCACACCTGTTGCCTTGAACATATCATCAAGGGCGCGTTGCATCTTTTCCCAAATGGCGTAGCCGTAGGGCTTGATAACCATACAACCACGCACTGCCGATTGCTCGGCAAGGTCGGCTTTGACGACCAATTCGTTATACCACTGCGAGTAGTTGGTCTCTCGCTTGGTAAGGTCTTTTAATTCAGTTGCCATTATGTTGTATTTATGAAATTGAGTTGCTGATGAATTATATTGTAGCACTGTAACAGCGAGAGAGAAAATTCACTTTTTCACCTTGCCTTTTTTTGCCTTTGCTATCATGGCTGCCTCGGGCACAACGTATATCTCAAGACGGCGATTGTGCTTGCGTTTCTCCATCGAATCGTTGTCATCAAGCGGATCTTCGGCACCCTCGGCATAGGGGACAACGTAGTCTACCGATGCGTTATCATCGATCCAATCAAACACCGCATTGACACGTGTTCGAGTGAGCCACTCGGCATATTGTGGCGACCCCGTATCATCGGCGTGCATAGCAAGCATCAGTTTACAATAACCCACCGGCTGGAGCAAATCGAGCATCGGCTTGAGTAACGATTGTCCTGCACGAGACAATACGGTGTCACATGGTGCGAACAATGAAGCCGCCGGAATTGTAATGACAAATACCAATCCGTCGCGCATCGTTTCCACTTGGTAACCGCGTTTGACAAAATCCATTGCCACGTTGTACTGGTAATCGCGCACGCGGTCGACGCATTTTGACGGCACTTCGGGGGTGGTCAGGTTGCGATCAAGTGACAATTCATAGATGTCGGGCTCGGCAGCACGCGCCGTCATCGTCGCAACAACGGTCATTAGTATTAATACAAATCTGAATTTCATAATCCTAAAAACTTGGCAAAAACATCAGTTATCATGACCGATTCTCATAAGTCCAACAGTCCGCCGGGAATATACATCGAGATGACACGCGAGTCATCGTTAATGATCTCAACGAGGTCATCAACAGCGGGGACCCTCACGATAGAGCCGTCGGGACGTTCCACGATAAACAGCACATTTATTGTCGTGTCGTCAACATCGGTAATGATGCCGACCGTCTCACCGTTATTTGCATTCATCAAGGTATAACCCGTGAAATAATCGATGGGCATCTGCTCGTCGGCATCGTTTTCATCAACGAGAGTGTCGTAATCTCGCTTGAGAATGAAAATCTCTTGTCCCGCGAGAGCGGCAGCAGCGGTGTCATCGTTAACGCCGTCTAACATGAGCAGTGAGGACACTGTGCCTCGAGGTCTCAGCGAGGTGATGAAAAACGGCACGAAAATGCCATCTATTGCCAGCACGACCATGTCGAGTTGTGACATCACATCATTGTCGACATCTAACTCGGCAACCAATTCACCCGACAAACCGTGTGCCTTGATAAATTTGCCTATTGCTATCAGTTCTTCTCGCTCAATCATTGCTCTTTTGAGTACACCGTACTCCTAAACGGTTAACACCGATTGTTCACTTGCGTTTTCGACGTTGTTTGTTACCTTGTTGCTTAACCTCAACCGCTTGAAATTCATGTAGCACATGTGAACCTTGTTCAAGACGTATCTTGCCATGAGAATAAAGAGCGAGATCCTTAAATATCTTGCCGTCATCTACCACCTCGTTGCTGATTTGGAAAATCAGTTTCTTCATGTGATTGGCTATAAGCATCACCAACGCATCTCGCTCCTCACCCTCGGGGTACTGCGCAGCACGTTCGATCATATGCTCAATGATTTTGCCGTAGTGTCTGAACTTGATTTGGTCGTTATTGTATTGTATGGGTAGAGGTTTGTCGTCGGCAGACGGTTGAGGAAGAATCTCAAACGGGAAATCCACATCTAACTTGAAGTCACTCATTATAATGAGGTGATCCCACAACTTGTGTCTATAGTCAACTTCTTGCTTGACTTGAGGCAACAGTTGCGCCATCGTTTCAACGATGGTATAAGCGCAATGTGTGCGCTCATCACGATCTGTCAATTCCACACAATAGTCCACCATTTGTTGAACATTGCGACCGTATTCCGGTAAAACCGGTTTTTTGAGTTGAGAGTTATATATAAGCATTGTCGTTAAAGTTCAAGTTATCCATTATGTTAACTGCCAAGCAGTTGTTTGCGTGATTTAGTTGCTTGAAATTCCTTGAGATACATTGGTGTCGAGTATGCAATGTCGGCAAAACGTTTTTCTCTCCAAGCCTTTTCGCTCAAAGCCACCATGTCGAGAGCGACCGGCTTAATATCGGGCAGATATTCCAAATCATCGCTGCTACCGATGATACGCTGTGCTTTTGACGCTCCGTTGCCGGCAATAACGAGACGCTTGTTGCCGTGGCGTAGGTCGGAAAACGAATGTGAGTCTAAAATCATCGCCTGAGGTGACAAAATTTCATTGAGTGCTTCATCGTAAACGGCGGTATACACTTCGTCTCGCCGTGCATCAAGCATTGGGACAAACAACGGCATGTCGTCGCTGAATTGTGAGAACATCGTTTGCACGGCAAGCAACTGTAGAGTTCCCACCGTGATGAGTGGCACCTGCAAACCGAAAGCGAGTCCTTTGGCTTCGCTCAACCCGATGCGTAGCCCCGTGTAAGAACCGGGTCCTATACTTACAGCGACCGCATCAACCGTCATCTCACGAGAGCGCACATATTCCAATGCCGAGCGCACGTATGCGCTAAGCAATGTGGAGTGGGAGAGACCGTCGTAATTCTCGTGATGCTCAAGCACTGTACTGTCGCTCGACAGTGCAACCGAGCACACATTAGTTGATGTTTCTATGTTTAGTATGGTTGCCATTCTTGAACTACAGTCGTCATTATTGATCGCTCGAAAACGGCAACCGATAAACGGTTTACCATTTCGCGGCACAAAGTTAGCGAATTGTTTTCAACTAAAAAACATTTATGAGAAGATAGTGTAAAGACAGACCGTCCTAAAAGTGTTTAATTGCCGTTTTGTCGACCCACTGCATCAGTGTAAAATTTTGTTTTGACGCAACAATCGTTCTATCTCAAGTTGCATTTGCCAGCGGTCGTGATCATTGCGATTTTCAAGCATGATGACCACCACTCGCGAGTTATCCCACTTGGCAATATAGGCTTGGAAGCCTCCGTTGTCTCCTGTATGATACACTTTAGTTTCCTGTCCGGGAGTGTCATCGATGAACCATCCGAGTCCGTAATGAGTGTGAGGGCGGTTTTGATAATCGCTCCACGTGCTGCCGGTCACGGTGATGTGAGGGCTGTAAGCCATGTCACGCGATTGTGATGTGATGACACGGTTATCACGCAGTGCCATTTCCCAGTTGAATAATTCGTGTGTACTCGTGTAAATACCGCCATCGGCACGAGTAGCGAAAAAAGTTTCTTCACCGTAGTCACATTCTGTCCAATGCCCTGTATCATCGGTGACATAGCCGTGAGCCATATGAGGAATAACGCGCTCCGGTGCAAAATAGCGCACATCACTCATGCCGGCAGGGGCAAATACACTATCTTGCTGGTATTGCTCAAAGTCCATGCCGGTTAATCGTTCAATAACGGTAGACACCAGCAGGAATGTCGGGTTGATGTAGTCGTAGGCACTGCCGGGCTTGAACTTCAGGGTGTCAAGATCGCTAAAATAAGCCATACTCACCGAGTCATTAGCATGGATCATGAGGTCTCGATTATCGCGCGGACGGGCATCGGGCACACCGCTACATTGACTCAACAAGTGACGAAACGTGACTTGTTTCCACATCTCTCCGTGATATTCGGGGAAATAAGTGGCAATAGTGTCGTCAAGACCTACTGTGCCTTGCTCATGGAGTCGCAAGAAACCGACGGCAGTGAACTGTTTGGAACAAGAAGCGATATTGAATGCCGTGTTACCGTCAATTTTCTCGCCGGTTGAAAGATCCGCTATGCCAATGCCACGGTCATAAATGATTTTTCCGTTCTCGGCGATAAGCAGAGCGCAACCGGGCGCGTCGTCACTGTAATTGGCTTCAAGCAAAGAGTCAAGACCGGCAATGAGATTTTCCCTATCGCCGGTATTAGAGTGTGAACATGCACCGGTCAACAGCAATGTAGCCAAAGTGACATGACCGGTAATTAATTTCAACTTCGCCGAAAAAGGTTTGTTCAAAAGTCGTTTCATAAATTGATTGACAAATCTGGTGTGAATTATGTTGCAAAGGTACTGATTTTTTTTGATGAATGGGAAAATTTGACTAAATTTGCCTTTTGAAAGCGAGGCAAGGGACTTCCTTGCAACGCACTTTCAGTCGATTATTAATCCAAATAATTGTATACAAATGAGATTTAATGTTCCCAGCAAACTGCTGCTCAGCCGCCTGAATGGTGTGAGCAAGGCAATCGGCACAGGTAAGAACGCCTATGCAATCCTTGACAATTTCTTGTTCGTGCTTGATGGTGATAACCTCGTGATAACAGGTAGCGACCTTGAAACACGCCTGACAACAACAATTGTTGTGAGCGAGGCTGAAGGGACCGGACAAGTGGCACTTGATGTGCGTCGCATGTTAAGCATACTCAAAGAGTTACCCGACACCGCCTTGACTTTCAACATCAATGATGAAACTCTCGCTGTCAAGATTACTTATCCTAACGGAGAATTCAACATTGCAGGTCTTGACGGTGCTGATTATCCCGCCAAGCTCATTGCAACCGGCATCAAGACTTTCTCGTTGCCCGAGAAGAACATCGCATCGGGTTTGCAGCGTACTATCTTTGCTGTGGGTAACGACAAGACTCACGTGATGTTCATGGGTGTGTATTGGGACATCATGCCCGACATGATCGTGTATGTCGCTACCGATAGTCATATTCTCGTTCGTTACAAGCAGACAACTGCTACTCCGGGCTTCGAGTCATCATTCATCATGCCCACCAAGCCCGCCCAAATCTTGTTATCTCTATTGGACAAGAACGGCGAAGCGCCGGTTTCTATTCAACTTGAGGAAAAGAGTGCCACTTTCGAGACCGAGGATTATACACTCTCATGTCGATTCCACAACGGACGCTATCCCCGTTACAACTCAGTCATTCCCGAGAATGTCCCCTATGTGGTAACTGTTGATCGGTTGAGTTTGGAGAGCGCGTTGCGTCGCGTTTCGGTGCTTGCCAGTGCAGGAGGTTTGATACAGTTGAAGATTGACACCGGTTCAATTGAACTGACCGCACAGGACATTGACCACGCTACTGCCGCTACCGAAACAGTGACATGCGACTACAACGGAGTGCCGATGACCATGGGCTTCAACAACCAGAATGTGCTTGACGTGTTGAGAAACATTGACTCTGAGTCGGTGTTGATCAAACTCATTGATCCCGCAAGAGCCGGCATATTCTTGCCTGCCGAGCAACAACCCGGTGAAGACCTGCTTATCCTGCAAATGCCGATGATGGTTTAAAACTACGCCTGTCATGCCGCTAAACCTCAAGAAACCTATTATAGTGTTTGATGTTGAGACCACCGGACTCAACACCATGCACGATCGCATCATTGAACTGAGTTATGTACGTCTGTCGGCGAACGGAGAACGGCGATCGGGCACTTATCGTTTTAATCCCGACGGGCATGCAATTGATCCCAAGTCACAAGCCGTTCATGGCATTACAGCCGGGCAGTTGCAAAGCGAGCCTCTGTTCAAAGAGCGTGCTCGCGAGATAGCAGCCGTGTTCGAGGGGTGTGATATAGCCGGGTTCAACAGCATTCACTTTGATATTCCCATCTTGATGGAGGAAATGAAGCGCGCCGGCGTGTCTTTCTCGGTGGCAAACAGCAACTTCGTGGACGTTCAGGCGATATACCACAAGAAAGAAAGACGCGATCTTGAAGCGGCATACCGTTTCTACTGCGGTAAAGAGATGGAGCACCACCATTCGGCTCAATGTGATGCCGAAGTCACCCTTGAGGTGTTGTTGGCTCAAGTTGACCATTATGACGACCTAAGTGGCATGAGTGTTGAAGAATTGGCAAAATATGCCATGCACAACCGCAATGTGGATCTTGCCGGACGTATCATACTAAACGATGACAACTTGCCGGTGTTCAACTTCGGTAAATATAAAGGACATCTTGTCAGTGAAGTGCTTGCCGAGGATTCGGGGTACTACGGTTGGTTCATGAATGCCGACTTCCCACAAGACAGTAAGGATCACTTGACTCGCATTAAGATTGAATTAATACAAAACAAGTGAAATACGACAACTTACAAGGCAAACACATTGTGTTGGGGGTAACCGGAGGCATCGCAGCATATAAGTCTGCGGTGCTTGTCCGCCTTTTGGTGAAGAGTGGTGCCGAGGTACAAGTCATAATGACACCCAATGCTTGCGAATTCATCACCCCTCTCACGTTGAGTACACTGAGCGGCAAACCGGTGATTACCGAGTTTTTCAATCATCGCACGGGCGAATGGCACAGCCATGTTGACCTTGGAGTGTGGGCCGATGCCATGATTGTGGCACCGGCAACCGCTTCAACGATAGCCAAGATGGCTACCGGAGTTGCCGACAACATGTTGGTGACAAGTTACTTGTCATCACGCGCACCGGTTTTTGTTGCGCCGGCTATGGACTATGACATGATGCGCCACCCGAGCACACTCAATAATTTGTCTCTACTGGCATCACGTGGCAACATCATCATTGAACCGGCTGTAGGAGAGTTGGCAAGTCATCTTGTCGGGAAAGGGCGCATGGAGGAGCCTGAAAACATTGTCGCTCATGTAGACGCTTTTTTTGCCACACGCGGCGACCTTAAAGGTAGGCGAGTGTTGATCACAGCAGGTCCGACCGTCGAACGCATTGATCCGGTGAGATATATCAGCAATTTCTCAAGTGGCAAAATGGGATTTGCTTTGGCTGCCGAATGTGCCTCTCGTGGAGCACGAGTCACATTGGTTACCGGACCTGTCACGCTTGCCACACCGCAGGCGGTGGATCGCGTTGACGTACTGACCGCACTGGAGATGCACGACGCGGTGATGTCGCGCTGTGCTGGCAGCGACATTATCATTCTATGTGCTGCCGTAGCCGATTATCGTGCCGCGTCGACGAGCAAGACCAAGATAAAGCGACAAGACGAAACCATAACGCTTCAACTTGTAGCGAATCCCGATATTGCCGGTCATGTCGGTCAAGAAAAACACGAGGGACAACTGTTGGTGGGCTTTGCTCTCGAAACCGATAACGAGATGGAAAATGCGCTCGCCAAGATGAAGCGTAAAAACCTCGATGTAATCGTGCTCAACAGCTTGAGAAATCCCGATGCCGGTTTTCAAAAAGACACTAACGTCGTTTCCATTATTGATAGTGATGGGACTACCCACAACCACGACACTATGACAAAACGCGAAGTGGCTGCAGTTATAGTTAATCATTTGGTAAATCGTTATTTGCAATGAACACACGACATCTGTTACTATCACTGTTGATGTTGTTTCCGATTGTGATGTTTGCCGACGAGGACACCGAGTTGAATTGTGAATTTTCGATTAATTCCGAGAAAGTCCAACAAGCCAACAAGGAAATCTTCAACACATTAGAAACCGCGATTAATGAATATCTTAATACAACCAAGTGGACAGATGCTCATTTCATGGTGAATGAGAAAATCCGGTGCAAGATGTTACTCGTGGTGTCATCATATGACGATGCGACCGGACAAATAAAGGGTGATTTGACTATTCAAAGCCAACGTCCGGTGTATAATAGCAGTTACGTAACCACAGTTATTAATTTCAAAGATACTAAAGTCGATTTCACTTACAGCGAAGGTGAACCGCTAGTATTCAGTGAAACCGAGATGATAAGTAACTTGACTGCAATTCTCAACTTCTACGCTTATTTCATCATTGCAACCGATTTTGACACCTTTGCATTGAATGGCGGTGACCCTTACTACGACAAGGCGGCTCAAATCGTACGCTTGGCTCAAAGCAGTGGTGAAAGTGGCTGGAAAGCCTTTGAAGACACCAAAAATCGCAGCGCCGTGTTGAGTGCTTATACAGATAAAAGCACTTCGGGCATTCGAACGATATTATATAACTATCATCGTCAAGGTCTTGACCAAATGGTGGTCAGTGTGGACAAGGGAAGGGCTGTGGTTACACAATGTCTTGACGAACTCAAGAAGATTTACGATGTCGCTCCGATGAGCGTGTGCTTGTCAATGTTCAAGGACGCCAAGTTAGATGAGTTGGTCAACATATACAGTAAAGCCAACATGAGTGAGAAACAAAATGTGTATGAAACATTGTATCCGCTTTACCCCGCCGATCAACCGCGACTGGACAAAATCAAGCAAGAAAGCACCGACCTTTAAGTATCACGGCTTCGCATTATGCTTAAGCACCTCTCGATAAACAATTATGCACTGATCGACAAGTTACGTCTTGACTTGCCTCAGGGTTTGACTATTATCACCGGCGAAACCGGTGCCGGCAAGTCAATCATCATGGGAGCCTTGTCTTTACTGTCGGGAGAGCGTACGGACAGTCGTATTGTCACCGATCAAGGAGCCAAAACAGTTGTTGAAGCGACATTTGACATCACGGGATACGGTTTGGAGAATTTGTTTGAAGCCGCCGATGTCGACTATGTGCCCGATGATTGTATACTGCGACGAGAGGTGAGTGCGACAGGTCGTTCCCGTGCTTTTGTCAATGACACGCCGGTTACAGTGTCATTTTTGCGTGACCTCGCGACACACTTGGTTGATATTCATTCGCAACATAGCAATATGTTATTGGCTACACCGGGCTATCAACTGCAAGTCCTTGACAGTATCGCCGACAATAGTGAATTGCTGTTACGCTATCGTGAAGTCTTCAAGAAATTACAGTCGAGTCGGAATGAGTTATTGACAATGCAGGCGCAGTTGGAACGCGATCGTGCCGAAGCCGACTACCTGTCCTTTCAATACACTCAGTTGGCAGAACTCAACTTGCTTCCCGATGAAGACGAGTCGTTGGAGGCCGAGCAGACAGTCCTTGCCAACGTCGAAACTTTGAAAGGTCTATTGTGGGAAACATCTAACCTGCTGTCGGGTGAAGAACATTCCTTGCTGAGCGATTTACACACCACTGCCGGCAGACTTGAAGCGGCTGCTGAAAAGATGCCTGAATTAGCCGAGTTGTCGTCAAGAGTGCGTTCGTGCGAAATTGAATTGAAAGATATATCATCAACGGTCGTCGATGCACAAGAGCGACTGTCGCACAATCCCGAACGGTTGCAGCAGATAGATGACCGACTGAATGTGATTTATAGTCTTGAACGGAAACATAATATCGGTTCGGTAAACGAATTATTGGCACTGCAACAAAATTTATTCGAACGATTGAGCAACATCAACGCTGCCGATGAACACATCACCGAACTAAAGTCACAAGTGGACACATTGACAGTTGAAGCCTTGTCAATTGCAAGAATACTGCATGAAAAGCGCGTAACAGCGACCGAAACATTAAATAGTTCACTCGTTGATCTTGCCGCCGCGTTAGCGTTGAATAACCTGAAGTTTGTTGTGGATTTCAACGAGTGTGAACTCAACCTTAATGGTAACGATAATGTCAATTTCTTATTTGCATTTAATCGTAATCAAAAGCCGGTTGCAATGCGCGACGCGGCATCGGGGGGTGAGATATCACGTGTGATGTTGTGTATCAAGACCATTATGGCTCGAGTAATGCAACTGCCAACTATCATCTTTGATGAGGTTGACACGGGAGTGAGTGGTGATGTCGCTGATAAAATGGGCAGAATGATGAGCGAGATTTCCAATAGAATACAAGTACTCGCAATTACTCATTTACCCCAAGTGGCAGCATGTGCCGACACCCACATGAGAGTGTATAAGACCGATGAAACCGACCGCACGATAACAAACGTTGAGCGGCTTGACGAGACCGGACACCTTCATGAGGTTGCACGCATGTTAAGTGGTCATGACGTTGACCGGGCTGCGATTAGCAACGCACAGTCGCTCATTAGCGGGCATTCAAGGCGAAAGAACTCCAAATGAACAAACAATGATGAAAGACAATAATAACTATATCTACGGACTGCACTCAATATTGGAGGCGATCGAAGCCGGCAGGGAGATTGATAAGATATTTCTTCGCAGTGGCATGACCGGTGTGGCTGTGGATAAGTTGCTGCAACATGCCCGTCGCTTGACAGTCCCGGTCAGTCGCGTACCCGATGCTAAATTGGATCGTATTACCCATCGCAACCATCAAGGAGTGATTGCGGTGTTGTCGTCGGTGAGTTATTCACATGTGGAACAAGTGCTGCCTTCATTGTTCGAAAACGGCGACAATCCATTTCTCATCGTGCTCGACGGTGTAACAGATGTGCGCAATTTCGGTGCAATAGCCCGCACATGCGATTGTGCCGGTGTCAATGCTATTATCATACCGGAACGCGGTAGCGTCACTGTGGGTGCCGATGCCATGCAATCATCGGCAGGGGCACTCAACCACATTGAGGTGTGTCGCGAGCGAAACCTGGTGGCTACACTGCGATTGATGAAGGATAGCGGTGTGAAAATCATAGGCACGAGTGACCGCAACCCGGTCACATATACCGATATTGATTACACGGGACCTGTCGCTCTTGTCTTGGGGTCGGAACGCGATGGTATCAGTGATGAAGTGATGAAAATGTGCGATGTGAGAGCAACAATTCCCGAGTTCGGACACATCAATTCACTCAATGTGTCGGTCGCTGCCGGCATACTGATGTACGAGGTAGTGAGACAACGACTTAACGACGGTCAACGAGTGAGTTGACCATCGTCAAGCATTTAGTGCACGGAATCGCTTTTTTTCAATCTTTGCCACATTGAAGCGGACAAAATTTGTTAAGCAAATATTGTTTTAGTAACTTTGCCGAAAATAAGAGTTCATTAAATTAAATAATGATAAATCGAGTATTAATCAGGATTAAGGTGCTGCAGTTATTGTTCAGTTACTGTCTCTCGATGGAAGACAACGATGACAATCGCAGCATTTACGAGGAATTGGCAAATTGTTTTGACAACTGCTATTTGTTATATTTCCACTTACTCAAGTTGCCATGTGACTTGGCTTACTTTCACTTGCGACAACTTGATGATGCACGACACAATGCCATTGGCAGTATCGACCTTAATGTTGAAACAAGCGACCGATTTGCCGACAACTCAATTCTAAGGCAGTTAACTGAGGTACCCGAGTTTAACGCTTTCTGTGAACGGCACAAGTCTTGCTCGTGGGGCAATGATGCGTTGTTCCTCAAATTATTGCTTGACCGCGTGCGCTCCAGCGAAGTGTATCAACAATTCCTGTCCTTGCCGGTAGTGGGTCGAACTGCAGAGGCTCGTTTTTGTCGCGACTTGTTGCGTGAAGTACTCCTTGCCGATGAGGGTGTGCTCGAAAATCTTGAGAACAAGAATTCACTGTGGACCGAAGATGACGTTGAACTTATCGGACAGTTTGTCATCAAAACATTCAGGCGTATCGAGAGTAATGATCCCAAACCCATCATGCCCATGTTCAGGAACAATGATGACGCTCACTTTGGAGCGCAACTCATGCGACATGCTATTGAGGACATGGCACGCAATAATGAGTTCATTGATGACCTCGTAGATAGCAAGCGCTGGGATGCCGAGCGCATCGCGTCGATGGATCGAGTGATTTTGTGCATGGCAATAGCCGAGGCCGTTCATTTTCCCACAATACCTACCACGGTAACAATGAACGAGTATATCGAATTGGCAAAAAACTTCAGTACAGCAAACAGCGGTCCCTTTGTTAACGGAGTATTGCACTCTGCTTTTCGCCGTTTGCGCGAGCAGGGATTAATCGTGAAGCCTTAGCCCGTGTCCCGTTGATTGCCTAAATACCTGAAGTCACGGCTTCAATCAATATAAGAATACATTATAGAAAACATTAATTATTATGCTCAATTCAGTCTTAATTCAAGCCGCCCAAGGCGGTTCAAGCGGTTGGAGTTCGCTTATCATGATAGTATTGTTGGTAGCGATATTCTATTTCTTCATGATTCGCCCGCAATCACAAAAGCAGAAGAAGATAACCGAATTCCGCAAAGGTCTGTCCAAGGGCAGTAAGGTAATGACGGCGAGTGGCGTTTATGGCAAGATTGTTGAAATAAAAGACAACGATGTCACCCTCGAGATTGCGCCAAACGTGCGTATCAAGATTGATATTAATTTCATCTACGAGTCGGCAGAGAGTGCTTCGGAACAAACTGCCGAAGCCGCTAAGTGAGAGTTATGCCTATTGGCAGTTTCGGCAAGTGGACTCGACAAGTCAAGCGTGTTGCGCGCGTGTCATTGTCCAAGTCGGCGATGTTATACATCGGTTTTGTATTCATCGCGGCTCTGTTGTGGAGTTTTGTAACTCTCAATCGAGAGTTGCCATTGGAAAATATTGCTCTCAACATAAAAATCGTGAACATGCCCGACGGTTATCGTTTTATCGACTCGGTGCCGTCAAAAGTGATGTGCGGTTTCAAGGGGCAAGGGTGGTCTCTGCTGACGCGCATCGGTCGTGGTTCACAAGCCGAGTTGGTTATTGACTTCCGTCGCTTTGAAGTTGCCGGCGAAAATGTGATGCGAGTACCCTCGCTCATAACGTTACTTGGTGAACAATTTTCGCGGGACGGCATCGTGGTGACAAAGTTGGATTACCCGGCTATCGAAGCGCGTTATGGTAATGCCTCCAAGCGCGTTATTGTCATGCTTGATGTTCACAACTCCACCGGAAAAACCTATTCTGATGAGATCCTTCTCAAGCCGGATAGTGTTACCGTATGGGGGTCGGCTCTCATACTTGATAATATCGAAACGCTCGTGGCTCCACTCACATTGGAGGAAGATCGCTCAGCCTACGATGTGCCGGTGTCAAATGGTGGCAATGCACTGTTGATTGAGCCGTCGACTGTTCATGTTGAGGTTAATTATGTCAAAACACTGATAATGAGAGAGACCGTGGTGCTACACATTCTCAATGTACCACAAGGGTTGAAAGTTACTACGGTTCCGACCAAATTCGACATCAGTTATAACACGTCAGCAGTGCGTCGAAGTGAAAAGATTGACACAATCGCCATTGATTACGAGCAAATGTTGCGCCGTGCTCACGATGGAAAATTTGCTCTTGATACCACGGTTCTCGAATTACCATACCAAGTTCAAGGGCTCGCATTATCGACCGATAGTGTAGAGTACATTATAGAGCGAGTGCAATGAGTGACCTGTGTGTGGCAATTACCGGTGGCATCGGTAGCGGAAAGTCGGTTGTCAACCGTGTCTTGAGGTTGATGGGTTACCCGGTTTACGACAGCGACGAGCATGCTAAACTGTTGATGAGTTACGACCCCGAAGTCCGTTCTGCCTTGTCAACGGCATTCGGCGAGACGATGTTAACCTCTCACGGCATTGATAACAACGCTCTTGCTTCGTTGGTTTTCGCCGACAAACTCGCTCTCTCTCAACTCAATGCTATCGTTCACCCCGCCGTGTTGAAAGACTTCCTTTCATGGAGAAGTTGTCAACATGGATTGTGTTTCATTGAAACAGCACTATTGCACGAGAGTGGGCTTGACAAGGTTGTTGAAAGAGCATGGTACGTCGAGGCTCCTTTAGAGACGCGAGTGTCGCGAGTGATGAAACGCAACGGAGTTGCTCGAGAACAAGTGCTCGAACGGATTAAGGTTCAAACGGTCGGTTATACCGACTATCACTGTCCCGTTGATGTGCTGACTAATGATGACGCGACAGCATTGATCCCACAAATTATTAAGTTAATTGAAAAGTCAGAATTGTAATTTAAACAGATTGTTATGTTAAAGAAAATTTTGTCAATTGCCGGCAAACCCGGTCTTTACAAACTTGTTTCCAACGGTAAGAACATGCTCATAGTTGAAAATTTGGAAACGGGTAAAAGAATTCCCGCCTACGCCCGTGATCGCATAGTTGCTTTGGGTGACATCGCCATGTACACCACCAGCGACGAGGTTCCGTTGGGCAAGGTGTTGCAGTCGGTATTTGACAACTATGCCGGCAAGGCGATTGACAAGGCAACGACAACCGATCAGTTAAGTTTGCACGCATTCATGGAAAAGGTGTTACCCGACTACGATCGTCTGCGCGTATACAACAACGATATCAAGAAATTAATCCAATGGTATAACATTCTTGTCGGTGCCGGCTTCACCGAATTTGTAGAACAGGAACAACCGGCGACCGACGAGGAATCAACCGCCTCCGCAGAGTGAATACAACAGACTGCGGTCATTGTGACTGTACGATGTCCGCAGTCTTGAATTAACATCTTGTTATATGAAACGTGTATTGAGAGTCTTTGCTTTGTTGCTTGTAGTGACACTATGTTTCTCACTGTCATCGTGTCATAGCAAGCGAGAGACTCGTCGTGCACAATTCAAACCCCACAAGGAAAAAAGGGTTAAGGTCAACGAAGACGAATATGAAGAAAAGCGAGTTGAATCGTCCGACGATTCGGGGTGGGCAACACTCGACATCAAGTTGACTCGTCATGACAACAAGGCGTTGTATAAAGAGTGCCGTTCATGGCTCGGCACACCTTATTTGTACGGCGGCAGTACACGTGACGGGGCAGATTGTTCGGGCTTCGTAATGGAAGTATACAAGGAGGTTTACGCAAAAAAAATCGAACGAAATTCCGCACGCATTTTCGAGCGAAATTGTCATGAAATCAGCAAGAAGAAGTTGCGCGAGGGTGATCTCGTTTTTTTCAACAACGGTCGTTCCTCACGCATTTCTCATGTTGGGCTATATCTCAAGGACGGCAAGTTCATTCACGCTTCATCATCACGAGGCGTGATGGTCAGCGACCTTGAACAACGTTATTGGGTTACTCACTTTCAATGTGCAGGGCGCGTACAATAACCGATTTTGTCACGAGAAGATTAATTATTCCAAGTTCGAGTAATCATGTTAAAATTCAAGTTTTCGCTATTATTGTTGATTTCTATCGCAATGTGGGTCGACGTTTCAGCATGTACAAGTGCTCTGGTCAGCGGTCGTCTCACGCGCGACGGACGTCCTCTCATGTGGAAAAATCGCGATACCAATGACCTCAACAATCGCATCAAGCGCATCGTGGCTCATGATGGACTGTTGGAATTTGTTGCCTTATTTGATGCTCGCGACACTCGTGATACAGCAGCATGGATGGGCATGAACGAACGCGGTTTCGCCATCATGAACACTGCGTCATATAATCTCAATCACGACACCATACCGGAGGAGATGATGGATGGCGAGGGCGTGTTGATGCGTATGGCTCTTGAACGTTGCTCCACCCTCGCTGATTTCGAGACATTGCTTGACACACTTCCACGACCGTTGCGTGTAGAGGCAAATTTCGGAGTAATGGACAGCAACGGCGATGCCGCTTACTACGAAACCGGCAACTACAAGTATGTCAAGTTTGACCTCAACGATGCTCCTGAAGGTTTTATCATTCGAACCAATTATTCTTATAGCGGAGATAAGGATAGAGGATACGGTTATATTCGTGAACGTAATGCACTCACGTTGTTGTCACCACATGTTGCGGCATGTGACATCGAACCCGCCACTTTCACCGACGAATTGTCACGCACTTTTTATAACAGCCAAACCGGCGAAATTTATAATGCTATTACCGCTAATGCTGTTCCCGAATGGGTCGTTGACCAAGATTACATACCTCGTCGCATTTCATCGGCATCGGTAGTAATCGAGGGGATTAAAACGGGTGAACCGACACAGCTGACCACGATGTGGGTCGCGCTCGGCTACCCGCCATGTGCTGTCGTTCAGCCGGTGTGGTGTGGCGAGGGTGGCGTTCCCCTTTCTTTGCAGGGCTGTGGAGATAATAATCACGCTCCCGAGTGTGACATTGTCAATGCCCGTAAAGCGGACGTCTTTTCAATCAAGCGTGGTAACGGCATGCACTACATACACATGACCCGATTGTATAACAGTGAGGGGACGGGATATTGCCAAACGCTTATCAAACGTGCACTGGCGGCATACGAACAAGGCAGAAACGAGCGCAACCGACGAGCCGTCGCTCTCACTCAAGATCAACAACAGTGATGCCGGCTCCGCCGAATTGGACATGCTCATCGTGAACACTTTTCACACCGGGCACACTGTTTAAGTAGCCCCTCAAGACCTCACGTA
The DNA here is from genome assembly GCA_937901905.1 of uncultured Porphyromonadaceae bacterium. Classification (GTDB taxonomy): domain Bacteria; phylum Bacteroidota; class Bacteroidia; order Bacteroidales; family Muribaculaceae; genus Sodaliphilus. The sequence goes on from CALDIF010000079.1 coordinate 42,599, forward strand.
AAACCCCTGTTCCCGTTCCGTGCAAGATGCGCACGCGAGATGCTTGGAACTGAATGGCATCGTCAATGAAGTAGGTAACTGCTTGCAGCGCTTCATCGGCTCTCATTCCACGCACATCAATGTCCGGCTTGAACGATAACTGACGACTGCGTATGTCGTCGAGCGTTGCCGCTGACAGGGCACTGTGTTTCTCGACGTTTTCCTTGCGCATAGTGCGTTCAATCTTGCCGGTCTCGACTCGCACCTTCATAGCACCAAATGCTACGGTGGCATATTTCTCGTCTATCATGAGTATTGTGCCGACCGTATTACCTCCCTTCATCAATACCCGGTCACCCACTTGCAATGGCGTGTCGGCTGTGATAATGGGCTTCTGCTTTTTGATCTTCTTCCCCTTACGCTCACTACTGCTCTTCAACGGTTGCAAGGGCATGGCAGATTCATCAATTGACGTGGAGTTGAGCCGGGCACGGAATTCCTCAAGTTGTTCGCGTGCTTCGCGAGTACGTTCTCGTTCGGCTTGCATTTCTCGAATTTCTTTGATAGTACGCTCTATCTGAGCATTGCTTTGCGATAATAGTTCACGGGCCTCAACACGAGCATCGTGGAGAATTTGTCGTTGTCGTGCAGCCAATTCTTCGAGGCGCGTGTTGTACTCTTCGGCAATTTCATCAATGCGCTTTTCCTTGAGTCTTATTTCATGGCGTTTGTGTTCCCAATAGCGACGGTCTCGTGCAATATCAAGCAGGTATTTGTCCATGTTGATATAATCGCTTCCCACAATTTCCTCTGCATTAGCGAGCACGTCGGCAGGTAACCCGATTTTGCGTGCAATCTCTATTGCAAATGAACTACCCGGGTAGCCCACTTGCAGTTGAAACAATGGAGTCATCTTGCTGCGGTCATACAGCATAGCACCGTTAACAAGACCATCGGTGGTGTCTGCCATCTGTTTGAGGTTGTGATAGTGAGTAGTGATTATTCCCATCGATCCGCTCAAGGCAAATTTTGCGAGTATTGCTTGAGCGAGGGCACCGCCCATTTGAGGTTCGGTACCGCTCCCGAACTCATCAATCAGCAATAATGTGCCACGACCGGCTCGCTGCATCATTTGGCGCATATTGAAGAGATGAGAACTGTAAGTACTCAATTCATCTTCTATGGACTGTTGGTCGCCGATGTCAACCATCATATTTTCAAACGTTCCAACATGACTGTTGCTATACAACGACGGCAACACACCACATTGTATCATGTATTGAACAACACCGACAGTCTTGAGACATACACTCTTGCCACCTGCATTAGGTCCGCTGATAACAAGAATTCGCCTACTCTCATCAAGTTGTAAATCCATCGGTACCACCTGCTTGCCATGTTCTCTCAACGACAATGTCAGTGCAGGGTGAGCCGCATGATACCATTCAAAAAGCGGCTTATCGTGTACGGTAGGCATTTGTCCGTCAATATCCCGTGCGAATTGTGCTTTCGCTCTAATAAAATCTAATAGTCCCAACGTGTCCACATTAGATAACAACTCGGTCACATGAGGACGAATAGTATCGGTCAACTCAATGAGGATATGTAGCAGTTCACGTGCTATCTCAGCTTCGGTTTCACGTATTCGGTTGTTTGCCTCAACAATTTCCTCCGGTTCGATATAAAGGGTCTTGCCTGTAGCACTTTCATCATGAACTATACCGCGCACACGTCGCTTATTGGCAGGAGCAACCGGCAGTACAAGACGACCGTCACGCATGCCCGGTTGAACATCACTGTCAAGCACACCATCGGCCTTAGCACGAGTTATGACACGACGCATGATAGTTGCAATACTTGCCTGAATGTGACGCAACGTGTCACGCAACTCTTGAAGTAGGGGAGACGCATTGTCACGCACATTGCCATGAGGGTCAAGTACAGCATTAATTGATGCCGTCACCTCCGGTAACGGATGTAAACTGTCGGTAATCGATTTAATGTGCTTATATTGAGATTGAGACGCATCACTAACATCACCTCTGAAAAAAGAAGCGATGCGACCGACGTTGGTTAATTGCTCTCTCAACGAGTGTAGTTGATCTGTTGTCAAATGCGAACCCGGTGTGCCAATGCCAAGTAACGGAGACCTCAAGTCGTGCAGGTTGCCGAGGGGCAGTTCCCTACCTGATTGGATTAATTTAAGCATTTGTTCGCCTTGCTGCAACCACACGATAAATTCGCTACTACGACTGCTGAACCCCATCTGCTCACAACGTTCAACACCCATGGCGCTTGCACAGTAACGCTTCAATTCGCGTCGCACCACATCAAACCCTATCGTGGTTTCGAAATTGTCAGGATAAATCATGGCGCAAATTTACAAAAATTATATCAAATGACACCTAATAACATCATGCTTCCTTAAACCTTCCTTAAACCTTCCTTAAACCCGATATATTGTATGAAATTCACTTCACACGACAGCGAGCGACAATGCCCTGAGTAGGCTGAGTTGCTCGGTGCGAAAACGGTAGAGCGCATTTTATGAATTCAAGGTATCTCCGGCTTGAAGAGTTACAAGATGTTTGCCGGCGAAACAACGCAAAGCATCGGCAGCCTCTCTATCGCGTCCCCACGTGTGCATGGGAATAAACGTACCGACCTCAACGGCATCAAGAAAATAGCGAGCACCGGCTGCAAAATCGCCTCCGAGATTAGGTATGACAGGAAACATGGCGACATCAATGTGAGGAGAATAGTTGGCAATTTCGCTTAAAATCCGGTTAAAATCCCCTCGCGCTTTTCGCCGGCTTGCTATGGGCATTCCATCACTTATCCATAGATTGAAGTCTCCGGCATGGAAAATCTTTGTATCGTCTATATCAATTAAATAACAGACACCGACGTCGGTACTGAGAAATGAATGTATCGTGATGCCGTCTACCACAACCGTCGCTCCGGGTGACATGAATGTCACAGGCATTGTCGCGATGGGGTAGTGGCGCATGAGTTTGCGTCTACATTCGTTGGCAATAATGTAACGTTTGACGTTCGACCAAGTGAAAATGTCGTTGCACAGATGATCCCGATGACTGTGTGACACGGTGACAATAAGGTGTGTGGCGCGGGCAATAATGTCATCAATAACACCGACAGGATCAATATAGAAGTCACTGACAACAGTCACCTTCCCTGTTTCAATTGCAAATCCGCTATGTCCTATATAAGTAATAGTCATCGTTGTTATTGAATATTATTGCAAAGTTACAAAAACACTTTTGAAATTTGTAACTTTCAAATTATGATTTCTTAATTAATTGTCGTAACTTTGCAACTTGTAGAATGAAGAAGGCTCTTAACAATATTCTCTACCGAACATTGTACTGTATATGGTACACCCTGTCTATGTTGCCTCTCAGCGTTCACTATGCGTTGAGTCGTGTGTTGTACTTTTTTCTTGTATATATCCTGCATTACCGTCACAAAGTAATTTCGGGCAACTTGTGCTTGGCATTTCCGGACAAAGACGAACGACAGATAAAGCAACTGCAGCGTGAGTTTTACTCTTTCTTTTGCGATTATATTGCCGAAACTGTCAAATTCGCAACAATGAGTAGAGACGAAATTGCAAGTCGTATGACTTTTGAGGATGCCGAACCGCTCAACGAGTTGGTCAAGCAAGGTCGCTCAATTGCCCTGATGTTGGGTCATTACGGCAACTGGGAGATGGTGACGTCAATACGCCGATGTTTCACACCTGTTAATGTGGGTTACGGTCACATCTATCATCCGTTGGAAAACGAGGTGATGAACCGCTTGTTTCTCACATTTCGCGACCGCTTGGGCAGCATGAGCGTGTCAATGAGAGAAACGCTGCGATGGTTGATGCGGCATGAAAGAGAGGGACGTCCTACGGTGTTGGGGTACATCAGCGACCAAGTACCCACATGGACTAATATCCACTATTGGTTGACATTTATGAATCGCGAAACACCGGTCTTTACCGGAGTGGAACGCATTGCTCGCAAGTTACATCAAGCGGTCTACTATGTCGATGTCAGGTGCGTGAAGCGAGGATACTACACGGCACGCCTTGTTCCTATCACGCTCGATGCTTCGCAGGTTGACGAACACTTTGTCACCGATCGCTACTTTGAATTGTTGGAACAAACCATTCGTAGGGCTCCGCAATATTGGTTGTGGAGTCATAACCGTTGGAAGCGTACTCGCGAGGAATTTGATCGAAACTATGAGACAGTGAACGGCAGGGTAGTGCCGCGACACATAAAATAATTAGTACTATAATTAATAGCTGTTACTTATGATGAAGAAAATCCGCCTCATGATTATTACCGCCGTTCTCGTCCTTGGTGGTCAACAATGGGCACTGGCGCAAGACCGTTCGCTCGGTCAACTTAAGGACGACATAAGCGGTAGCGCAACCGCTATCAAGCAACGTGAAGATGCCATTAAAGACCTTGAGAAGCAAATCAAATCTCACAAAGACGCAATCAAAGACCTTGAGAAACAAAAGAAACAACTCGAAAGTGAAATCAAGCAGTTGCACTCGTCTCGCGAGGCGACTGTTGCTGCTCACGACAACAAGTTGTTTGATGACAATGTGAGTGCCGTCCTCACTGTGCCTTACAGCAAGTCTCACGTTGATGCCGCCCTCAAGCAATTTGATCAAATGGAGAACAAGGACGTGTTGAAGAAAAAAGATCTTGTGAAGAACTACGGTAACTACACCAAAGATCTCAAGTCTTTCCTGACCAAGCAATATGTTGCGTTGGATAAAGCCGGTTGGAAGTCGCATGACGTAAGTTCGGACCTGTACAAGGATTTTGAGAAAGAGTTTAAAGGCACCAAATATTATAAGATTTATAATAAACGCGCCAAGGACATGTCTATTCCTTATCTTGACGGCGTGATGGACAAGGTAGTGCACTTCAGGAATTCGGGACTTGCCGGCAAATCGGAATTGAACGAAATCATCAAGATGCTGAATGACTGACAAGTTTTGTCGTGAGAGATTTCTGTCGTGCAGTGAGGCTGCGCCATTGTTGACATTGATGTGGAACATAGCATTGGTGTATGTCGTGTACGCCATTGCACGACTTGTTTTCTTCTGTCTCAATTACGATTTGCTATCTGCAGCCCTCAATGATGGAGTGGGAGCAATCATCAAGGGAGCATTGGTATTTGACACGAGTGCTATCGTTTATACCAATGCTCTCTATATCATCTTGATGCTCTTTCCGTTACATCTCAAGGAATGTGAGCCTTATCACAAGTTACTCAAGTGGTTGTGGATAGTGACTAACTTGACGGCACTGGTGCTCAACATGGCTGACGCAGTGTATTTTCCCTATACACTACGACGAACGACAACGACAGTTTTCGGAGAATTTGCAAGGGAGCAAAATCTTGTTTCGATTGTTGCTGTCGAAGTCGCACGACATTGGTATTTGGTTTTACTTGTTATTATAGTGGCATGGGGCATGTGGCGCATGTATGCACGTCCTCGCCTTGTGAGGCATCATATCAACCCATTGCGGTACACCTTGTCGTATGTCGGAATACTGCTTGTCGTTGTTGCCTTGTGTGTAGCCGGCATGCGTGGCGGTTTCACAACCGCTGTTCGTCCTGTTACAGTCAGTAACGCCAACCAATATGTGTCAAGTCCCACTCATGCGGCATTAGTTCTCAACACCCCGTTCTCGTTGATACGCACTATCGGAAAAAACGTCTTTGAAGATCCCCATTATTTTGCCGATGAGACGGCTCTCGAGCAGGTGTACACGCCGGTACATACGCCTCCCGATACTGCTGTCCTGAAGCATCGCAATGTGGTTGTCCTAATCGTTGAGAGTTTCGGACGTGAATATATCGGAGCATATAATAAAGGGCTTGATAATGGGCAATATGAGGGCTATACACCCTTTGTCGACTCTCTACTTACGCGTTCGCTGACGTTCACGCGTACATTTTGTAACGGCAGGAAGAGCATTGACGGAATGCCGAGCATTCTGTCAAGTATACCCATGATAGCCGAACCGTTTTTCCTCACACCGGCATCAATGAATCATGTGGGGGGTATTGCTTCTTTATTGGGTGCCAAGGGGTGGCAAACCGCATTCTTCCATGGGGCACAAAACGGAAGCATGGGTTTCCAAGCATTCGCACGCAGCACGGGCTTCGGTGCATACTATGGCAGAGACGAGTTCAATGCCGACCCTCGCTACCGTGGGGACAAAGATTTTGACGGCACATGGGCAATATGGGACGAACCGTTCCTACAGTTCTATTGTGACAAAATGAGCGAAATGCAACAACCGTTCATGACGGCTGTCTTTACCGCGTCTTCGCATCATCCGTTTGCCATTCCCGATGAATACGAGAACACCTTTGAGTCGGGACAGCTCGAAATTCACCGTTGCATTCGCTACACCGACTATGCCTTGAAACGTTTTTTTGACAGTGCAAGTCAACAACCGTGGTATAATAACACTCTATTTGTGCTCACCGGCGACCACACCAATATGAGTGCGTACGACTGTTATAAGACCGATTTGGGTATCTTCAGTTCTCCAATCTTGTTATTTGACCCATCAGGAGAATTGCTGCAGCCCGGTGTAATAGATGCAGTGGCACAACAAACAGACATCATGCCAACCGTGTTGGGATTATTGGGCTATGACGAGCCCTACGTGGCATTTGGCATTGATGCCTTATCAACTCCGGCAACCGACACTTGGGCTTTTTCCTATTTGAACGGAATTTACCAACTTGTACAAGGCGGATTACTATTACAATATGACGGATCAAAAGTAACCGGACTTTATCGTTTGGACGACACGTTATTGGTCAACAATCTTGTCGGTCAAGAGCAGTATGTCGCACAAAGCGAAAAAATGCTGAGTTTCTTACAAGCCTTCATACAACAATACATGTCGCGCATGACTACCGATCGTCTGATATTGTAATACACCTTATATCTGATAGAAAAGCCGCGGTTACTCGTTTAACTGCGGCTTAAGTTTTCTTATCGACGTAATAAAACTGTTAGCACGACCATGAACGATAATGCAAGCGGATAATAAAGATGAGGTATAAATGCTATCGGTGCCACTCCGGCAAGTCCGGCAGCGAGAAGCGATTGCGCTCCGTAAGGCAAGACTGATTGAGTGATACAAGAGCATGTGTCGAGTAGACTTGCAGTGCGTCGCGGGTCAATGTTGAAGCGCGACGCAATCGAGCGCGCGACACGTCCAACCGACAGAATGGCTATTGTGTTGTTAGCGGTACAAATGTTTACCATTGCTACAAGCGATGCAATAGCAGCCTGTGCGCCTCGCGTTCCTTTAATACTCCTCGTCAGCCCTTTGATAATAAATTTAATACCACCTCCATAACTGATCACCTCAAGTAATCCGCTTGCCAATAATGTAACAATAATCAAGTCACTCATGTTCTTGATGCCGTCACCCAAAGTGGTACACATTGTCAAGGGTCCCATTGAGCTGTTACACAATGCCAAAATCACGCAACTCACGATGCCTAACAGCAACACGACGAGCACATTGATACCAGCTGCCGCAAGAACAATAACCAACAAATAGGGTAGCAGCAACCACGGTGAATGAGTGCTCGCAGCCGCAGTTCCAAATGTTGTGGTATGACCGTTAATTCCGAGCACCAGATAAACAACAAGGCATATCACGGCTGCCGGTAATGCAATGCGTAGATTTGCCCGGAATTTGTCGGACATGTTAACATGTTGGGTGCGAGTTGCCGCCACAGTCGTGTCGCTGATAAACGACAAGTTGTCTCCGAAGAACGACCCACCCAACACAATTGCTACCGTAGCAGCCACGTCACCTCCGGTAGCGATCGCCAATTGTGAGGCAAAGGGTGTCAAAGCGACAATAGTACCCACACTGGTGCCGATAGACATTGAAATGAAACATGATGTAATGAATAGTCCTGCCGGCATTGCCCATGCCGGCATCAACGCTGTTGTCACTTGCACTGTAGCGTCAATTGCACCGATACCACTCGCCAATGCCGAGAATGCTCCCGAAAGGATAAAAATCCAAATCATGTATAATATGCTTGGATTGGCGGCTCCATTCGAGAATATCTCAATGCGTTCGCTAACAGGCATGCGTTGCATTGTCAGTAATGCCCACACGCTTGCAGTGATAAAGGCTATTGAAAGAGGCATGCGGTAAAAATCATCGACGGCTAACGACACGCCAACATACATCACAAGAAACACTACCATGGGCGATAGTGCGAGCAAACCACGTCTCCAAGTAACATTGTTGTCATCGACACTCATATTTCGGTTATTTTGTTAAGTTCTGATTTTGTCGTTTTTAGTGATATTTTGTAATTACATTAAGTGATGTGACAGACATTCTCGCTCGTCCTATGCCGGGAGAACCGACTGGACTTTAAAGCAGCGATTGTCCTTATTGAGCTGCACGATACAGACACGAGAAAAGATCATGGGGGAATCTAACGTTCATTCAACGATGACAAGCACCATCTTTACAAGTTCTCTTTATCATCACGTATGCCCCACAATTCGCGCATTCGTTCGGCAAGACGCGCTTCAGCAGGCGTGTCTTGTGCTGCCCACACACGAGTTCCTATGAGGTTATCGGGCAAATATTGTTGGAGCACAAAGTGTCGCGGATAATCGTGTGCATACTTGTAACCGTCACCATATCCCAAATCGCTCATCAACTTGGTGGGGGCATTGCGCAAGTGAAGAGGCACAGCGGCATCACCCGTTTCGTGCACCAACTGTAATGCCCTGTCGATAGCGAGGTAGGCACTGTTGCTCTTGGGGGAGGTTGCAAGGTAAATGGCACATTCACTCAATGGAATGCGACCCTCGGGCCAACCGATTTTGTTAACTATGTCAAAGGTGGCATTCGCAAGCAACAACGCATTGGGATTTGCCAAACCGATGTCTTCGGCTGCACTGATACACATGCGACGCGCAATGAATTTGGGATCTTCACCACCGGCAATCAATCGCGCCAACCAATACACCGCAGCATCGGGATCACTACCGCGAATACTCTTGATAAAAGCCGAGATGATGTCATAGTGCATCTCTCCACCCTTATCGAAAGCGATTGGATTTTCTTGGAGACGACTTGTCACGATCTCGTTGTTAATGACCATTGCTTCGGTCGCACCCAATGATTGATAAATCAAATCAAGGATATTTAGAAGTTTACGTGCATCTCCGCCCGAAAAGCGCAGTAGCGCGTCGGTCTGCTCAATCCTCACTTCGCGATCTTTGAACACATTGTCGGTAGTGATGGCACGGTCAAGCAGCGTCAACAAGTCACTATCGTCTAATGGTTTGAGGACATACACCTGTGCTCGACTGAGCAGAGGTCTGATGACTTCAAATGACGGGTTCTCGGTTGTTGCCCCAATCAGGGTTACAGTGCCGTTCTCAACGGCTCCCAACAGAGAATCTTGCTGGCTCTTGTTGAAACGATGAATTTCGTCTATAAACAGTATCGGACGCCCCTTGGTAAACATACTGCGAGGACGGAAGACCAGTGGCGGGTAGTTACTGCCGGAATCGAGTTCGAAATCCTTCCGGATAATCAGTAGCGTGCTCTTAAGCTTGGCCTCGACTTCTTCGGGGGATACGTCTGGGAAAATATGTGCAAAATCTCGGGGAGAGATGAGGAAGTTATGCGTCCCCACGGCATTATAAATCTGATGGATTTTACGCAAGACCGCCACGACCTGGAAATTTTTGATGCAGGACAGTCCATACAACTGTCGGATATACCGGAAGTCCTCAGGATAAAAGTCGGTAATCGCG
>CALDIF010000080.1 GCA_937901905.1 uncultured Porphyromonadaceae bacterium
AGTTCTGGAACATCTACAAGCTCGACGTCGTAGAGATACCCACCAACAAGCCTGTTATCCGTGTTGACGAGCCTGATCGCGTTTACAAGACACAGGCTGAGAAATTTGCCGCAGTCATTAAAGAGATTGAGAAATTGCGCAATGCCGGTCGACCGGTATTGGTGGGTACAACGAGCGTTGAGATCAGCGAGCGTTTGAGTCGTCAATTACAGTTGCGCAAGATACCGCACAACGTGCTTAACGCCAAGTTACACCAGAAAGAGGCTGAAATTGTGGCACAAGCGGGTCGCTCGGTACCTGATGCTAACGGAAATTTGTTGGGAGTGGTGACCATCGCCACCAACATGGCAGGTCGTGGAACGGATATCAAATTGACACCCGAGGTGCGCGATGCCGGCGGTCTCGCCATTATCGGCACCGAGCGCCACCAGAGTCGTCGCGTGGATCGCCAGTTGCGTGGTCGTGCCGGTCGTCAAGGTGACCCGGGTTCGAGCGTGTTCTTTGTGAGTTTCGAAGATCCCGTGATGCGCATGTTCGTGAGCGACAGCATGGTGAAATTGCTTGACAAGTTGGGCATGGACGACGGTGAACCCATCGTACACCCGATGGTGACAAGCAGTATCGAGAATGCTCAAAAACGTATGGAGCAAAACCACTTCGGTGTACGCAAGCACCTCGTGGATTACGATGACGTGATGAACCGCCAGCGCAACGGCATATACGGTCGTCGCCACAATGCCGTGATGGGCGAACGTATAGGCATGGATATAGCCAACATGATAGACGACACCGTCAGTCAACTGCTTGACCGCTACGGTCGAAACAGTTACGAGGAGTTGCAAATGGCATTCATGACCAACTATGCCATGGAGTTGCCGCTCACAACAGCAGAGTATACCGAGATGTCGGCAGACGAGATGTACGAGAAGTTGAAGAAGGTGGTACTTGACGAGTTCAACGTGAAGATGGAACGCCTGACCACGATTGTCGATGAGGGCATACAGAACAGGGCTAAAAGCATGATTGCCCACGGGCATGACATTCAAGGTCGCACTCGCATACCCATCACCGACGGCAAGCGTCGTTTCGGCTTCCCGATTGACATGGCGCAAGCCTACGAGACCCACTGCGCCGACTTTGCTGTCGAGTGGGAAAAAGCGGTGATATTAATCACGATAGATGAGTTTTGGAAGACTCATCTGCGCGAGATGGAACAGTTGAGACAGAGCGTTCAAAATGCCAGTTATGAACAAAAGGATCCTCTCGTGATTTACAAGAGCGAGGCGTTTGACATGTTCGAAGCGATGGTGATGGACATGAGCCGGCGCACCATATCAACCCTCATGCGCGGTCAGTTGTATAACCCCGAAGATGACTTGACCGACGCACAACGTCGCGAATTGCAACGTCGCCGCGAGGCATACCGTCGTCAAGCCGCTCGGACTCAAGAAATCGACATGCAACAACGAGCCGAAGAACAACGTCGCATGGCGCAAACCGGCTCGCGTGGCGAGGTCGCCCGGCGTCCCAATATGCCACTCGTGGCGGCACCTAAGGTCGGTCGCAATGACCCGTGCCCGTGTGGCAGTGGCAAGAAATATAAGAATTGTCACGGCCGCAATGCTTGAGGCACACTCACGACTCGGGCGGTGACACGATGATTTATCATTATTGTTTAACAGTAAAAGCATAATTGATTTTACATAACACAAAAACAACACAACAATGGCAATTAAGATTGATGATACCAACTTCGCCGAGATTATCGGCAATAACGCAGCAGTGGTGGTAGACTGTTGGGCATCATGGTGCGCACCGTGCCGCATGGTGGCGCCGGTGATTGAGGAGTTGTCGAACGACTATGAAGGTCGCGTGGTGATTGGCAAGTACGATATTGACGAGGGTACCGACATGGCAGCCGAGTACGGTGTACGCAGTATTCCCACTCTCCTATTCTTTAAGAACGGGCAACTTGTTGACCGTCATGTGGGTTATGCGCCTCGCGAGGAGTTGGAACCTAAAGTTAAAGCATTATTATAATTCGACTTTTGAGGTGTTTGGCACTTCCGAACTTGAAGTATCGAATATAGGGCTTACGGTTTATATAACGAAATACTGTACTACACGATGGCGCGACACATCAATATGTAACGATGTGTCGCGTTATTGTTGCGTTTTATAATTAAGATTGGGGTGTTTGCTTAAAGTTCGGCAATATTTAACAATTTAACGCGTTGAAATGTTAAATTTAAGGTTTCACGAATAAATTTGTTTGTGCGATGAGAAAGAATTGTTTTATAGCCCTGCTCGGCACACTCTTGTTAGTATCATGTAACAAGAGCAATGAACCTTCCTCGAGTTCGTCGAGTAGCGATGACAATGAGACAACATCGGTAATATCAACCGATGTCCTGTCGGGGGTGTCAACAAGTGGCGACGTGACCTCGTTCACGATAGACATTAATCGGGCGGCACTTGATGAAGATGTGAGTTACTGCGATAGCGAGGACGATGATTACATTGCCAATACAACAATAGCTCGCACTGTTTATATCAACTACAACACGACGGGTGACGCTACTGTCAGCGGTGACGATGCCGGACTCGTCACAATCAGCGGCAACCGCGTTACAGCAAACAACACGACAAGCGATGTCATTCTATATGTGTTGAGTGGCACGACAAGCGACGGTTTCTTCAAGTTATATAGCAATAAGAAACAAGCCATCATGCTTAACGGAGCGAATATCACCAACCCTACCGGTGCTGCAATTAATAACCAGAGCAAGAAACGCACCTTTGTCGTTCTTGCCGACGGCACGGACAACACTCTCACTGACGGCACGAGTTATACCGACACGACCGAAGGCGAGGACATGAAAGCATGCCTGTTCAGCGAGGGACAATTAATTTTCAGCGGTCGCGGTTCGCTTGACATTGATGCCAACTGCAAAGCCGGTATTCGCAGCGATGACTACGTGCGGTTCATGCCCGGTGTCGACATCATGGTCGATGCATCATCGGGTAACGCAATACGTGGAAATGACGCTGTGCTTATCACCGGAGGTGTCATCAATGTGCGCGTGAGCGGTACTGCCGATAAAGGCATCAGCACCGATGGATATGTACAAGTTGACGGCGGTCGCACCACAGTCATCACGACGGGCGGATATGAGTACGATGAGGAGGACGATGACTACAGCGCTTGCGCCGGTATCAAGGCCGATAGCCTCGTGCGCATCAATGCCGGTGAGATATACTTGAGTAGCACCGGCACCGGAGGCAAGGGACTGAACTGCGACGGCAAGGTGTACTTTAACGGAGGAATAACACGCGTCATCACAACCGGCAAGAGACAGAAACAAGGCACATATAGCGTTTCACCCAAGGGAATTAAGTGTGATGACGACTTGACCGTCACTGCCGGCAATATCATTGTAAGGGCTACCGGCGGAGAGGGCAGCGAAGGCATCGAAAGTAAGGGTGAAATTTTGATTTCGGGTGGTGTTGTTGAGAGTTATTGTTACGATGATGCCATCAACAGTGCCGGTAATTTGACTGTCAGCGGAGGTGTGGTGTATGCTCGCGGCACCGACAATGACGGCATTGATGCCAATAAGAACTTATACTTTAACGGTGGTGTTGTACTTGCCGAGGGTGGCAAGCAGCCCGAGTGTGGCATTGATGCTGCCGAGCACTACTCGGCTTATATTAACGGAGGCACGATAGTGGCAATAGGCGGCGGTTTCCAAGAGATTGCGTCCTCATCGAAGCAAGCCGCTGTCACCGCTCAAGTCTCGACAGGAACCGCCGTGGGCTTGGTGTCAGGGTCAACGGCAATACTTCACTACACAACGCCGAGCAACAACACCGGTAACGCACTGATGATCTCGTCGCCGGTCTTCAAGAGCGGGAACACTTACACCCTGCGAGCCGGAGCATCATACATCGGCGGCACACAATTCTACAATATGGTGAGTGGCTGTAGCATCGGTGCCGGTACTCGCAGCGTTGATGTTACTGCATCAATAGGCGTGAGCGGTTCGATGGGCGGTGGCACAGGAGGTGCCGGTGGCGGTTTCAGATTTTGAGGTGAGGCTACCCTACTACTGCGAATTCAGTATCTTGAATACCAGTTCACGCAGCAGTGCATATTCGTTTTGACGCGAGCCGATGCCTTTACACCGTGCGTCACATTCCCTCAAATAACTGATGATGTTCACGCATGCACGTGTAGAATAATTGCGCGACGCTTCCATGAACTTCTCGAGCCTCCATTGAGATTTGGTCCCCGTTGCAGCCATCAATGCCTGCGGGGACTTATCTTTAGAGGCACGCACGAGCAACACGCCCGAGAAAAAACCGAATAGCATGCTCACCGTGACAATAACCGGATTGTTCTTCGGGTTGCGTTCGAAGTAGTCGATAATGCGATAAGCCTTCGCGGCATTGCGTGTGCGCAATGCGTCTTCCAACTCAAAGTTGTTGAAGTCCTTGCTGATGCCGACGTTGCGTTCAATCAACTCGGGCGTGATAGACTTGCCATTGCCGATGAGCAACACGAGTTTATCTATCTCGCCAAACAATCTCGACAGGTCGGGACCGATATAATCGCCCAGCATCTGCACGGATTTCACATCAATAGCGGCTCCGGCTTGGGCTACATAGGAAGTGATAACCGAGCGCAAATCACGATCGTTGCGCACACGTGACGAGGTGAATACAACTCCCGTGCCCGTCTTGCGCAACACGTCAATAAACTCTTTAGCCTTGAGGTCACCCTCCTTGTGGCAAATCACGAGCACAGTCGATGGTGCCGGCTTGTCGGCATAATGGCGAAACAAGTTCAGGTCGTCCTTGTGACCGGCTTGTTTTGCAACCAACTGTGCTTCACGCAACACCACCACGCGTCGCTCGGCAAACGTGGGATATTGCTTACAACTGTTGATGACATCGGTCACTCTTGCAGTGTCACCATAGTGTATGTCAAGGTTAAAATCGCGCTCACTCTCATCGAGAGCCTGAGCGATAATCAACTCTTGCAACTTGTCGATATAGTAAGGTTCATCGCCTTGTAACACATAGATGGTGCTGAAGCGATGTGCCTTGATGTCGCGAGCGAGCGATGAATAGGTTACTGTTTCTTTTTTTTCAGCCATCAAGTAGGTGCTGTTTATTGACTTTTTAGTAATTTTGCACAAAGATAATAAAAGATTTTCATTGCGTACACTATGACCGATGAATTATTGAACTTGCCGGAGTACGAGTTCAACATAAAGCGTGAGCACGGCGGTCTTGTCATCTACGACGAGTTGCGCTGTCGTTTTGTTGCGTTAACTCCCGAGGAGTGGGTGCGACAACACTTTGTGCATTGGTTGATAGCCGAGCGCGGTTTTCGTGCAGGGTTGATGGCAAACGAGATGTCTATCATACAAAACGGCATTAAACGTCGCTGTGACACGGTGGTTGCCGATCGCACCGGAGAGCCGCTTGTCATCATTGAATACAAAGCCCCCACAGTGACGGTTAATCAAAAGACATTCGACCAAATAGTACGCTACAACATGGTATTGCGCGCACGATACTTAATCGTGAGCAACGGACTCGTCCACTACTGCTGTCGCATCAATTACGACGAGGACTCCTACGAGTTCTTGCCCGATATACCCCACTACGATCAATTATGAACGGTTACCTTGAACAACTTAATGACCGACAACGGGCAGCAGTGACCTATCTTGACGGTCCCGAACTTGTTATAGCCGGAGCCGGCTCGGGCAAGACTCGCGTGCTGACCTACAAGATAGTACACTTGCTGCACAACGGATACGACCCATATCGCATCATGGCACTCACGTTCACCAATAAGGCGGCTCGCGAGATGCGCGAGCGCATCGAGGCATTGGTGGGCAATGAGATGGCAAGTCGCCTGTGGATGGGAACGTTCCACAGCATTTTCGCACGCCTGCTGCGAGTGAATGCCGAGCGACTCGGATACCGACACGACTACACCATCTATGACGACACCGATGCTCGCTCGCTCGTGAAAATTATCGTTCGCGACATGGCTCTCGACGAAAAGGTGTACAAACCTGCCGTGGTGGCAGATAAAATATCGGAACTCAAGAACAGACTTATTTCTCCGGCCATGTATAGTGCCGACACCGCGATGCAAGAGGCTGACGATCGTGCCGGACGACCGCTGATTTATAAAATTTATCAAGCATACGTTGACCGATGTCGCATTGCCGGGGCGATGGACTTTGACGACTTGTTGTTCAACACTAATGTGCTGTTGCGCGACAATCCTGACGTACTCGAGAATTATCGCAATCATTTCCTTTACTATCTCGTTGACGAGTACCAGGACACCAACTTTGCTCAGCATGCCATCATGATGCAACTGTGCGGTGCCGACGGTAACTTGTGTGTGGTGGGTGATGATGCACAAAGCATATACTCATTTCGTGGCGCACACATCGACAACATCTTGAAGTTGGAGCGATTCTATCCTCGCCTGCGTACATTCAAGTTGGAGCGCAATTATCGCAGTACACGCACCATCACAGCCGCCGCCAACAGTTTGATAGCCGCCAATCGTCACCAAATTCCCAAACACCTGTATTCCGAGGCTGAACAAGGCATGCCCATTGAGGTTGTACAGTGTTACAACGATTATGAGGAATCGTTTGTGGTTTCCAACCACATCGTTCAGACCAAACATCGTGCCGGAGATCGATATAGCGACTTTGCTATCTTATATCGCACCAACGCACAATCGCGCGTACTCGAGCAAGCGTTGTCGCGCGGTGGAGCCCGTGACACTCACGGTAATGTGCGCGATGCAATTCCCTACCGCATCTACGGCGGCCTCTCTTTCTACAAGCGTAAAGAAATTAAAGACGCGCTCGCCTACTTCAGGCTCGCCATCAACAGTCATGATGACGAGTCGCTACTGCGTGTAATCAATTACCCTCCGCGCGGCATAGGTGATGTCACGATAAGCAAACTGCGACACGGCGCGATGATACACAATGTGAGTGTATGGACGGTACTGTGCGATACCGAACAATACGGCATCGACGTCAATCGTGGCACTCGCTCCAAGTTAAACGGTTTCGCAATGTTAATCAACGACTTGCGCGACAAGACAGCCAATAGCGCTAACGCTCTCACTGCCGCCAATCACATCATCACAGCCACCAACCTACTCGGTGTGCTACAACAAGAACGCACACCCGAGAATGTCAGCCGCCGGCAGAACATCACCGAGTTGCTCAATGCAGTGGCTGAGTTTGTGGGCAACAAAACCGAAGAAGGACTTGACGGGTTGACGCTTGCCGATTTTCTTGCCGAAGCCGCCCTCTTAACCGACCAAGACACCGAGGACGCAACCGAAGATCGCGTTACGTTGATGACGGTGCATGCCGCTAAGGGGCTGGAATTCAAGCATGTCATCATTGTCGGTGTGGAAGAAGACTTGTTTCCCAATGCGCTTGCCGCCACAGCAGAGGAAATTGAAGAGGAACGCCGGCTGCTCTATGTGGCCATCACGCGAGCCGGGAAGACGTGTTTAATAACCTATGCGACATCACGCTATATAAACGGCACCACGCGACTGTGTAACCCCAGTCGTTTCTTGGGCGACATTGATAATGCCTACTTGCGCATTGCCCGACGAAACGTGACTGCCGTTGAGAGCAATACACCGGTTGCAAGACCTGCATTCTTTGACCGTCGCCCGGTTGCCCGGACACCGACAAACAGCCGTTATACATCACCGCGTGACAGTTCTGCTCGTCAATCGGTCGAACCGAAACCGACTTCAAAGCCCGTGGCAAACAACGGTGAACCGGCACTACACACAGCCGATGAACTTAACAGCGGAATGACCATTGTACACAATCGTTTCGGTCGTGGCACAATCACCAAGATGGAAACCGTACCCGACAATAAAATCACAGTCAACTTTGACGAGTACGGTGAGCGCACTTTAATGCTGAAATTTGCACGTTTTATTATCCTATGACACTACAAGACATTCCCACCCCTTACTACGTGGTTTACGAACGATTGCTTCGCCGTAACCTCGACTTGATTACCGATGTGGCGCATCGTGCCGGCGTGACAATAATAATGGCATTCAAAGCGAATGCCTTGTGGCGTTCATTCCATGTAATGCGCGAGTATAACATCAAGTCCACTGCAAGTTCGGTCAACGAGATGATGCTTGCCAACGAGGAACTGGGTGCACCGGCACACACTTATTGCCCGGCATATACAGCCGGAACGATAAGAAAATTCATAGACGGCAGCAGCCACATCACGTTTAACTCGATAGAACAATTCAATCGTTTCAAAGACATTATCGCCGCTCACAATGACAGTAACGGACATCGCGTGAGTTGCGGACTGCGCATTAACCCGATGTGCTCGGTTATCGAGACAGATATATACAACCCGTGTAGTCCGGGCTCGCGCTTCGGAGTTCTCGCCGAGGATCTCGCTGAAGTACCCGACGGTATTGACGGTTTTCACTTTCATGCTCTTTGCGAAAGTTCGAGTTACGACCTCGAACGAGTGCTTGAAGTCGTCGAAAGCCGGTTCGGGAAGCATTTGGACAGGTTGTCATGGATTAACATGGGAGGCGGACACCTGATGACCCGGGGGGGGTACGACATTGAGCATCTCGTGACATTATTACTCAACTTCAAGTCGAGACACCCTAATCTCGAGGTTATCTTGGAACCGGGTAGCGCATTTTGTTGGCAAACCGGAGATCTCGAAGCGAGTGTGGTCGATGTGGTGAGCAACAGCGGTATTGCTACCGCTATTGTTGATGTGTCGTTTGCTTGTCACATGCCCGATTGCCTTGAAATGCCATACAAGCCTGTTATAGCACAGGCATTACCCGAGATCGACCGCCGCTACCCCACCTATCGCATGGGGGGAAATTCGTGCCTGAGCGGTGATTTTGTAGGCGATTGGAGTTTTGCCAAGCCATTACGCGAGGGAGACCGCATCACCTTTAAGGATATGAATCACTATACCACTGTAAAGACAACCATGTTCAATGGGATAAGTCACCCTGCCATAGTGTGGGTAGACATGGACGGCAATGCGAGGGTGTTGCGTCGTTTCACCTACGACGATTACAAGGCTCGCATGAGTTGATGGACACACAACGAGTCGGTTGGTTGAACAAACAACAGCGACTATCAAGATGCTTGATAGCCGCTGTTGTTAAATCATTTTCTTCAAAAAAAGTACAACCACGTTGCTCCATTCCAAAAAGTGTAGTTAAACCCGTTGTGACGATCGGGAATGACAACACTCTCCCTATCACGAGCATTACGTCTCGCATATTCATTACCGCCACGCAGAACTATTTCATATCTGCCGGCAGGTGACCCGTCATGATACAATGCGTTCACCTCTCTCAAGACATCAGACATATCGAATTGAATGTAAAAAGGGAAATAAAAATGTAGTGAAACAGGGACTCGAACCCTGGTTTCCGCCGTGAGAGGGCGGCGTCCTGGACCACTAGACGATATCACCGAATTGTTGTAGTGAAACAGGGACTCGAACCCTGGTTTCCGCCGTGAGAGGGCGGCGTCCTAGACCACTAGACGATATCACCGTGCCGTTAAAAGCGATGCAAAGTTAACGCAAAAAAACGAAACCTCAAAATTTTGCAATAAAAAATTTCAAAAAACTTGATTTTTACGCCAAATATCATGTGATTTTAGTAACTTTGCAAAACAAGACCCGCTTGTTGGAGCCATTGCTCGATTGAACATTATAACAATTTAACATACAAATAATTACTATGGCAAACAAGAGAAATATCAAGAAGGCTATTAAATTGGCTTGCGGCACTATAGCCTGTCAATGTATCAACGCCGAGGATCTGTTTGGGGGTGACGAGTCGAAGTGGAGTGAAATTATCGTTGATGCGCTGCTATTACAAGAGAACAGCCTCGCCCGTGTAGCGTCATTACGTTTTACCGACAAGCCCGGCGAGTATGCCAACGGTCGTGAATATCGCAAGGCTCGTCGTGCCTATTTCAAGGCAGCAATAAAGTCCTTGAGCGACTTCATGAGTGCCGAAGCAGCGAAGATTGCCGATAAAATGAATGAATTGATGCCTGAAAAAGCATAGGTGTATCGATAATTACCAAACCTCCTCAAGTCAATTTATAGCAACCACTATAATGAATCTTGCCGGCAGAATATTGAAATGGGTGGGGTGGCACTACGACTGTAAAGTTGAAGTGCCGGCAAAGTGTGTGATATGTGTTGCTCCTCACACGAGTAATTGGGACTTTATCATCGGTGAACTCGCAGCACACGCTTGGGGCTTCAAAACCGGTTTTTTAATGAAAAACACATGGTTCTTTTGGCCCATGGGTTATATCATGCGTGCTTTAGGTGGCATACCCGTCAAGCAACACGAACATACCAATGTCACCTCGCAGGTCGTTGCCGAGTTGACGAGTCGTGAACGGCTCGCAATAGCGGTGACACCCGAGGGGACTCGCAGTCGCACCGAGCATTGGCATAAGGGATTTTTGCACATTGCACGTGAGGCGAATGTGCCGGTGCTGCTCGCCTATATCGACTATGACACACGCGAGGTGTGCATTGACAGGGAATTTATACCGGGAAACGACATTGATGCCGACCTGAACACAATCAAGGAATATTACAGCACCCATCGTGGCAAACACCCCGAGAAGTTTGCTGTTTGAGAATACAACCTTCAACAAGACAAGTTGCAACACAAGTTGAAACTTGTCCTCACATTAACGATAATGTTATCACGCAATTTTAAAGTAACATTAATAGAGAGCAATCCCATTTGGGGCGATGTGAAAGCGAACATCGAGCAACTGCATCGACATTTGCTCAATGTTCCTGAAGACACCGACCTCGTTGTCTTGCCCGAGTTGTTTTCAACGGGATTTATGACCGGTGACAAGGAGGCGGCCTCAACTGT
Source organism: uncultured Porphyromonadaceae bacterium (assembly GCA_937901905.1). GTDB lineage: Bacteria > Bacteroidota > Bacteroidia > Bacteroidales > Muribaculaceae > Sodaliphilus. The sequence goes on from CALDIF010000080.1 coordinate 11,003, forward strand.
TGCCGAACGCATCAGCGGTGACACGATAACCTTGTTACACCGCCTTGCCGCCGAGCGTCACATCGCGTTTGCCGGTTCGTTCCTCGCGTCAACGGCATCAAGGTTGTACAACCGCGCTTTCTTTATCGAGCCTAATGGCGATGACGTGTTCTACGACAAGCATCACTTGTTCAATCCCGGTGGCGAAAACGAGGTGTTTACAGCCGGGACGACAACGGCTCCGATAATTCGCTATCGCGGCATCAATTTCAAGTTGATTGTGTGCTATGACCTGCGCTTCCCCGTTTTTTGTCGCAACAACAAGTGTGAATACGACGTATTGCTTGTAGTAGCCAATTGGCCTCTTGCTCGCATTCACGCGTGGCGCACACTACTCACGGCGCGTGCCATCGAAAATCAATGCTACGTGTGTGGTGTTAACAGGTGTGGCACCACGCCCGACGGACTTGATCACGGTGAGGGCACGTCGGTTGTGCTTGATTATCGTGGCAAGGTGATAGGTGAACGCATGGGATCGCCTGTAATCACGGCAGACCTCTCCCCCGCCTCGCTGCAAGCCTTTAGGGATAAGTTTCCCGCATGGCGAGATGCCGACAGTTTCACTATCGGGTAAAGCGAATACAATTATCAAGACGTTGAACTTCTTATTGGAAACTTTTGTTGAATATTTTTGCAATATTTTGTGCAAAATCGTGTAAATAGTTCAAAAAATTTATTACCTTTGCTTTTTCTTTTTCAAAATTCGCGACAAACCTTTTAAATTGATACTCTTATGGTAAACCAGAAACCGATTCCCGATTCAGAGTTAATTATCAATAGTGACGGCAGTGTGTTCCACATTCACTTGCGTCCCGACCAGTTGTGTGACAACATCATCGTTTGCGGTGACCCGGGGCGTGTGGACATGATAGCGTCGTTCTTTGATACTCGCGACTTCGAAGTGTCAAGTCGTGAGTTCCACACGATTGGAGGAACTCGCAACGGCAAACCCATAATGGCATTGAGTCATGGCATCGGTCCGGACAACATTGACATTGTCATGACCGAGTTGGACGCGTTAGCCAATGTTGACTTTGAAACTCGCCTACCCAAGCGGGAACACCGCACACTGCGCATTGTGCGCATCGGCACAAGTGGCGGTTTGCAACCTTACGTACCCGTAGGCACGCCTGTTATTGCCGGTAAAGCAATCGGATTTGACGGTGTATTGAACTTTTATGCGGCACGCAATGAGGTTTCGGACCTTGAGTTTGAGCGAAGTTTTTGCGATTTCGTCAAGTGGAACCCCTTGTTTGCAAAGCCCTACGTGGTTGATGCAGATGCCGAATTGGTAGCACAAATCGGGCGTGACGACATGGTGCGAGGATACACTATCTCGGCAGTGGGTTTCTATGGTCCTCAAGGTCGTCTCGTACGAGCCGAACTTGCCGAGCCCGAGTTGAACAAGCGTATCGAGCAGTTTGAGTTTAATGGTGGTCATATCACTAACTATGAGATGGAAGGTGCTGCTCTCCAAGGCTTGTGCAAGATATTAGGACACAAGGCAATGACGGTATGCTCTATCATCGCCAATCGTGTTGCCACCAGCGCTAACCCCAACTACAAGACGGCTGTTCGCGACTTAATCGCCATCGTTATCGATCGCTTGACCGAGTAATCGGTTCTGACGTGACTATACCTTACAAGAATGAAGTCCGATGACACTGCAGTGTCATCGGACTTCATTCTTGTAAACACGTGGCATGTGGTCAATTAGCCATGAAAGCGCCTAAACCAATAGGCATGATGGTCGAGTATCGATATACTCTCGCAAATTGTTTCAACAGGTCAACGGTTGCACGCTTGGGTGACAACAATCGTTGAGTAGACTCACTTGCCATGCGCTCATACTTAGTAAAGTTATCATGCATAGGCAAACAAATTATGATGTTAAACAAGTTCGATATTATAACGTTATACACCTGCTTATTATTATGTGGATTGGGATTAAAAAAAATGATTGTGCGACAAAAAATGTATAAAGAGGGAAAGTTTCCGATAGGTTACACTAAATCAGGCGACACCTCGGCAATAAATTAACTCGGTTATTGGGACACCCACAAAACCCTGTGTTGCTCGGGCGACGATGCCATGTGACAGGTCGGACAAGAAATTAACTACGAATTTCACGAATTATAGATTTACGAGAAAAATAGTCGAGAATAGACGTGAGATGTGGCTGTGATGACCTCGGAGAGGTCAATCGGCTCGTAGAGCCGACTTTGTTCGAAAGACCATGCAAGTGGGTCGTAGACCCACGCCGCTTGGTCCGGTCGA
>CALDIF010000081.1 GCA_937901905.1 uncultured Porphyromonadaceae bacterium
CACTCAAACTGTTCGACTTGCCACGCACATTGGGCGACTATGAGGGCAGTGATGTCGTGGTGGCTATAGGTCGTTTCGGTCCGTACATCAAGCATGCGGGCAAGAGTGTCAGTGTGCCTCGTGACATAGTGCCGCAAGAACTCACTCTTGACCAAGCGGTGCAGTTAATCACTGCCAAGCGTGAGGAAGACGCAAAGCGTGTATTGCTCACCTTTGACGAGGAGCCCGAGATGCAAGTGCTCAACGGTCGTTATGGTCTGTATATCGCTTATAAGGGTATTAACTATAAGATTCCGCGCAAGACCGATGTCGCCACGCTCAATCTTGCAACCTGTCGAGCCATCGTGGCGGACGACACCAATGCAAGCAAGCCTCGCCGCCGCAAGTGATATCGGTCCGGCAGTATCAGTTACACAAAGAGGGTCGCGATTGTCGCGACCCTCTTTGTGTAACTCAAGTGATTACAAGCGTTGTCAGGGTGCGTATCAAGTGTGAACTCACCGCCATGTATATTATCATGCCCACAATGTCGTTGGTCACCGTGACAAAGGGACCGGTTGCAATGGCGGGATCGATTTTCAATTTCTCGAGAATGATGGGCACGAGCGAACCGAATACCGAGGCGAAGATAATCACACAAAATAGTGAAATGGTGACAGCCAATGTCGTGATGTGTGCCTTGAGCGGATCATCGTCGGCGGGGAAAATCAAGTTGTAGATGAGTACAAGTCCTGCAATAATGGCTGCATTGAGCATCGCTATGCCGAATTCCTTGAAGATGTGCTTCATCGCGTGGCGTATGTCAAGGCTTCCGTTGGCAAGTCCTTGAACGACGATTGCGCTTGACTGCGTACCCACGTTACCTCCCGTTCCACCGATTAGCGGAATGAATAGTGCCATGCCCGGAAGTATTTCGAGCAGATTGGTCTCTCCGCCGTCGAGAATGATAGCATTGGCGATACCGCCGGCAAGTCCGATGAACAACCAGGGTAATCGGGCTTTTACTTGCTCGAATACACCGGCACTCGTGTCGATGTCTCCCGCGATACCCGAAGCCAACTTGTAGTCACGCTCGCCCTGTTCGCGCACTTGATCGATGATGTCGTCAATGGTGATGCGACCCACGAGTCTGCCTATCGAGTCAACTACAGGTAGCGCCACGAGGTCATATTTCTCGAAGTCTCGCGCCACTTCATCAATGGGTGTGTCGGTTTTCACGGCAAGCGGATCGGGCTCCATCACCTCGCTCACGCGTGTTGCCATGGGGCTGGTAATCGTCTTCTTGATAGGGAAGATGCCCTTGAGCCGTTTGTCATCGTCAACAACGTACACATTGTAGATCTCGTCGACCTCACCGGCTTGTTCGCGCATCGCTTTGATACACTCTTGCATCGACAGGTTTTCACTCACAACAACCATTTCGGTTGACATGTAACCGCCGGCGGTGTCCTCGTCATACTTGAGCAAGTCAACAATGTCGCCGGCTTGTTCAACATCATCGATGTGCTTGATGACTTCCTCACGATCCTGCTCGTCCAACTCTTGTATCACGTCGACGGCATCGTCGGCATCCATCTGTTCCAGTGCGTCGGCAATATCCTCGGTACTCATCGTTTCGAGTAGGTCGCCACGCCTCTCCTCGTCAAGTTCGACAAGCACATCGGCTGCCATCTCGTCGTTGAGCAGGTTGTAGACAAACAACGCCTCGTCGCGGTCAAGGTCTCCCAACAACTCGGCTATGTCGGCAGGGTGCAAGTCGGCGAGCATGGTCTTCACTTGCTCGTCGTTCTTTTCATCAATTAGCCGATTTAGATTTTCAATGTATTCTTTGCTGAAGTCCTTCATTGTTGTCGTGAATTGCTTATGTCGTTGGTGAGTTGAATGAATTCGTCAACCTCTAATTGCTCAGGGCGACGGTTGAAGATATCGTTTACGAGCATTGCCGCCGGCGCGAGTGGGCGCAAACTGTTGCGCAATGTCTTGCGCCGTTGACCGAATGAGGTTTTGACTACAGTCTTGAACAGGCGTTCGTCACAACCGAGGTCAACCGTGTCGTTGCGAATGAGACGCACCACACCGCTCTTGACCTTTGGCGGCGGTGAAAACACGTGTTCGTCGACGGTGAATAAATACTCGATGTTGTACCACGCTTGCAGCAATACCGATAAGATGCCGCGAGTGCGATTGCCTGCCGGTGCAGCAAGACGTTGGGCTACCTCGCGTTGGAGCATGCCGGTGCACAGTGGCACGCGATCGCGATATTCGAGCAGTTTGAAAAATATTTGCGACGAGATGTTGTACGGGTAATTGCCCGTGATGGCAAATTGCCCTGACGGGAACACGGTGTTGAGATCCATTAGCAAGAAGTCATCGTTGATGACACGTCCGTCAAGTTCCGGCATGTGTTCGTGCAGATAATTGACGCTCTCGTTGTCAATTTCCACCACAGTGACATCACGCTGCGCTTCAAGCAGAAATCGGGTCAGCACGCCCATGCCGGGACCGACCTCCAACACCGGCAGTTGAGGCATCACATCGACAGTTGAGGCAATGCGTCGAGCCACCGAAAGGTCGGTGAGGAAATGCTGTCCTAATGATTTCTTGGGCCTTACTTGTCGCATGATGATTAAACTTGGTTACCGAACTGCAAAATTACTAAAACAAAATTTGCGAACCAAATTTTGTTTCTCTTGGTCAAATGGCGGATTTGTTGTACTTTTGCATTCCTACAATCCTATAAGACAACAATATGGACAAGAAAGTGGGCGATGTGCTCAAGATAGGTTTGCCACTATTGATAAGCGTGGTTCTCGTTGTGTTCTTGTGTCGCAGTGTCGATTGGGCTGCTATCATGGAGAGTCTGCGAAGCGATGTTAACTACTTGTGGTTTGTCCCCGTGGTGATAGTGAACGTGTTAAGCCATGTGTTCAGGGCTTTGCGTTGGCAGTTGCAGCTGCGTGCAATCGGCTTGAAGACACCGACAATGCCGGTGGTGAACTCGATATTTGCCACTTATTTCGTCAACTTGTTGGCACCACGTGTGGGCGAGGTCTTTCGTGTGGGGTACATCTCGCAGCGTGAGAAGGCTTCGTTTTCAACGGTGTTCGGCACGATGGTCAGTGATCGCTTGTGCGACACGCTCATGGTAGGACTTATCACACTGTTCACGTTGTTTATCGCGAGTGACAAGATTATGGCTTTCTTCGGTGCCGGCGAGTCATCGGGAGGAACACTGATGTTGTGGTTGGCTGTGGCATGTGTTGTGGGGTTGGCTCTTGTTATGTGGCTCTATCGCAGCACAAGCAACAATCGTTTAATCGCAGCCTTGCGTTCGATGATTAAAGGGCTGTGGCAGGGTGTCATGTCTATCGCTCATGTCGAGAGTGTACCACTGTTTATATTATATACCTTGTTGATTTGGGCTTGCTATTACGGTGGTTTTGTCTTGGCTGCACGAGCGTTCACACTGCCTGTTGACATGGGCTTGATGCCGTGTTTGGTATTGTTTGTGCTCAGCAGTATCGGTATGGCAGTGCCCAGCAATGGCGGTCTGGGACCGTGGCAATATGCGGTAATATTCGGTTTCGCGTTATATGGCTTGGGAAGTCTGCCACTCACGACCCCTTATAATAGCCAAGCGAGTGCTTTTGCCATGCTCGTGTGGGGCGTTCAAACCTTATTGCTCATCGTGCTCGGCATTTATGCTCTCACCTGCATGTGGCTTGAGCGTCGTGATAAAAAGTGAAAAAATGGCAGTCTGAGTGATGATGTGTGAAAAAAAATCACTAATTTTGCACCTGCAACCGGGGTATTAGCTCATCTGGTAGAGCGCTACATTCGCATTGTAGAGGTAGGCGGTTCGAGTCCGCTATGCTCCACGCACAATGAATTCGAGCGCGTCCTCCCATTTCGTGGGAGGACGCGCTCGGTTTGATACTCGCGACGAGGCAAGTTGCGGTTACCTGTTATTGCACGGGGATTTTGTCAATGCGTTTTTGATGCCGACCGCCCTCAAAGGGTGTGTTGAGGAACACCTCGACCATCTCAATGGCTTGCTCGTCGGTAACAAAACGTCCCGGCATGGCAAGTACGTTGGCATCGTTGTGCCGACGTGCAAGACCGGCCACATCGGGTATCCAGCACAAAGCCGAGCGTATGCCTTGATGCTTGTTGAGCGTGATGTTGATGCCCTCACCGCTGCCACACACCGCGATGCCGGGATAGCACTCGCCCGACTCGACTGCTATTGCACACGGGTGGGCAAAGTCGGGATAGTCACAACTTTGTTCGTCATAGGTGCCGAAGTCCTTATAGGCTATGCCGTGGCTGTCGAGCCACGCCTTAACGGCTTGTTTGGTGGCATATCCGGCGTGGTCGCTACACAATGCCACGGGTATGCCGGCTTTCAAGATGTTCATGTCGGTTTTTACTTTTGATTGGTTTTGAGTTGGGTAATGGCTTGTTCGAGCGTTGCAATCTTGCTGAGTGCATCGGCTTGTTTCTTGCGCTCGAGTGCGACGACGGCTGCGGGAGCGTTGGCAACAAAGCGTTCGTTGCCGAGTTTCTTCTCGACAGTAGCCAGGAAGCCTCGAGCGTACTTGAGGTCTGCCTCGAGTTTGGCAAGTTCTGCCTCAACATCAATGTTGTCCCCCATGGGCACGGCACACTCTGTGGTGCCTACCATGAACGACACTGCTGTTGCCTCTTTCTCGCTCACCGCGTCTATTGCTTCGAGGTTGGCAAGTTTTACGATAATAGGTTGCAATGGACTGTTCAATCCGCCCACCACTTGCAGGCGCAGTAAGTCGCGGTTGCCCAAGTTCTTGGTCTTGCGAACGTTGCGCACTCCGGCAATGATTTCTTTGGCTTGTGCCATGGCTGCCGGCAAATTGTCGTCAACGGGTTGAGGCTCGTTGATGCGTGCTACCATGATGCTCTCGCCGTCGGCTCGTTCGGCAAGGTGTTGCCATAACTCCTCGGTGATAAACGGCATGAATGGGTGTAACAATCTCAGCAACGTGTCGAAGAACCCTGTGGTCGCATCGAGCGTGATGCGGTCGATTGGGTGCTGATAAGCAGGCTTGACAGCCTCGAGATACCATGCCGAGAAGTCCTCCCAGAAGAGACGGTAAATAGTCATCAACGCGTCGTTCAGGCGGAACTTGGCAAACAGTTCCTTGACCTCGGCAAGTGCCTTGTTGAGTGCTGCGGTGAACCACTCGACAGCGAGACGACAGTGCTCGGGTTGTTGTAATTCATCGCTTACCTCCCACCCCTTGACAAGACGGAACGAATTCCAAATCTTGTTATTGAAGTTGCGACCTTGTTCGCACAGGGCATCATCGTAGAGAATGTCGTTGCCGGCAGGTGCCGACAACATCAGTCCCATGCGCACGCCATCGGCACCGTAGTGTTCGATTAACTGCAACGGATCGGGTGAGTTGCCAAGTTGCTTGCTCATCTTGCGACCGAGTTTGTCGCGCACGATACCGGTGAAGTACACGTTGCTGAACGGTTTCTTGCCCGTGAATTCATAGCCGGCAATAATCATGCGAGCCACCCAGAAGAAGATGATGTCCGGTCCGGTGACAAGGTCGGTAGTGGGGTAGTAGTAATTGAGTTGCTCGTTATCGGGTTGCATGATGCCGTCGAAAAGCGAGATGGGCCACAGCCACGATGAGAACCACGTGTCGAGGCAATCTTCGTCTTGTCGCAAATCGGCTGCCGTGAGCGTGTCGTTGCCCGACAGAGCGCGTGCCTTGGTCACGGCATCGTCAATATCTTCGGCTACAACCACCTTGCCGTCGGGCAGGTAATAGGCGGGAATGCGATGTCCCCACCACAATTGGCGACTGATACACCAATCTTTAGTGTCGGTCATCCAATGGCGATAGGTGTTGACAAACTTGGCAGGGTGGAACTTGATCTCTCCGTCAAGCACTGCCTGCAAGGCGGGCTTGACAAGGTCGGTCATGCGCAGGAACCACTGTGCGCTCAACTTGGGCTCAATGGGCACTTTGGTGCGCTCGCTCAGCCCCACCTTGTTGGTGTAGGGTTCCACTTTCTCCATCAACCCGGCAGCGATGAGGTCTTTCTCGATTTGCACGCGTACGTCCATGCGATCCATGCCCACGTAGAGTCCGGCAGCCTCGCTGAGCGTACCGTCGTCATTAAAGATGTTGATGCTATCGAGATTGTGCTTTTGCCCGAGCATATAGTCGTTCACGTCGTGACACGGCGTGACCTTGAGGCAGCCTGTACCGAACTCAATGTCCACATACTCGTCCTCAATGACAGGGATTTCGCGCCCGACAAGAGGCACGATAACGCGCTTGCCATGAAGATGTTTGTTCTTGGGGTCGTTGGGGTTGATGCACATTGCGGTATCACCCATTATGGTTTCGGGACGGGTGGTTGCCACCACAGCATAGCCGTCCTCGCCCACGATCTTGTAGCGCAAGTAGTAGAGCTTGCCGTGTTGCTCGGCGTAAACGACCTCCTCGTCACTGAGTGCGGTGCGTGCCGCCGGATCCCAGTTGACCATGCGCACACCACGGTAGATGAGTCCCTTGTTATACAGGTCTGTAAACACGTGAATAACGCTGCGACTGCGCTGCTCGTCCATGGTGAACGCGGTGCGACTCCAATCGCATGAGGCTCCCACCTTGCGCAACTGCTTGAGGATAATACCGCCGTACTCGTGAGTCCAATCCCACGCGTGGCGCAGAAATTCCTCACGAGTGAGATCGGTCTTGCTGATGCCTTGATCGGCAAGACGCTTGACCACCTTGGCCTCGGTAGCGATGCTCGCGTGATCGGTGCCGGGTACCCACAATGCGTTCTTCCCTTCCATGCGGGCGCGGCGCACGAGAATGTCTTGTATTGTCTCGTTGAGCATATGCCCCATGTGGAGCACGCCGGTCACGTTGGGAGGCGGAATAACCACCGTGTAGGGCTCGCGCCCGTCGGGTCGGCTGGCGAACAAGCCATGCTCTTCCCAATATTGATACCACTTGTCTTCGACCGCTTTGGGGTCGTAAACGCTTGCCAATTCGTTCATATCACTGTAATTATATTATTCAATGGAACTGCAAAGTTACTAAAACTAAATCAGTGCCGCAAATTTAAGATGATACACAGTTTGCTGCTCTATGAAATTATCAATATTGACCGATGTGTCATTCGGTTATAGAAAACCGAGGCGTGACTTGCACTCAAGTCACGCCTCTATATTGAGTAGGGGTGACTTCACTGTTTTGAACCACCCCGATTATCAGTAGCGTTAACGCAACACTTTCACAGCGGTAGTTGTGCCGTCGGTGTAGGTGGTTACAACAATATTGACACCCTCAAACGCCTTGTCGCTCACTTGACCGGCAGCGTTGACGTATGTCACCTTGTCGATAGTCTTACCATCGACATCAAGTGCTACGACACTTGTCGGAATAGCCGAATTCTCAGCGTTGACGACCTGACCGCGCAGGTTAGCGAACGCGTTGCTATCGGTTGCGGCGACACGGCGACGAGCACCACTCCATGCCTCGGCAAGTTCGATCGCGACGGTCACGTTGTACTCTTCGCCCTCGTTGAGGTCGAGTGCACCGCCGGCGTAGTCGGTTCCCAAAATCAAACTGCGTCCCTTGCCGTTGCTATAAGCGCGCAAGGTGGGAACACCATTTTGCAAGAAGTAGTAGCCCTTAACTTTAACGACCTCACCGGCAGCGGGCGTTTCCCATGTAGCGGGTTCGCCGTCCACGTCACCGAGGATTATGGAGTTGATATTATAGTCTATGACACTTTCGCTTGCAGTGGCATCAAGCAACTGTCCCATCGGTGCTGTTGTGCTGCCGTTGAACACGAGGCGAACATCGGTGAGCGTGGGAGCGGCTGCATCAAATCCCTCAAGAGACATCGGCAACCAGTTGCCCTGACCGTCGGTCGTGTAAGCCACATTGCCATCACCCGAAACTTCGGCAACGGCAAGGTTGTTGATGATGACAAGTTCCTCGGTGATGTTCTGCTCGAGAACCTCGGCAAG
>CALDIF010000082.1 GCA_937901905.1 uncultured Porphyromonadaceae bacterium
CTTACAGTCGGGTATCGGCTTGCTGCGCCGCGCCGACACCCGACATTTGCCACCGACAACCCGCGCATCCGGCTCTTTCGGTCATTGACTTTGTCTTCTTCCTCCTTGCAAGGCATAGTGCAAGCAAGCTTTCCCTCTGCTCTTGCTTCGTTCGTCAGTTCCCATTGCGCCCTGCGCCTCAATACGCGCAAGAAAGTGTAACACCTGCGGTTCTCGCTTTGCCACTGACGGCGTTTGCACGAGCACATACGGCTTGCGCTGCGCTTTAGCCCAATGTTTAACAAGTTATCGCGCAACGCCTATGGCAAGGCGGCACACACTCTCGCGCTTCAATCGGCTGGTTCTACATTCCCATTCCCTGCAAGCCCGATGCTTTGCCGCTGCGCGTCAAGGGTTGTCGGCGGCGTGAGCCTACCCGAAGTCCTGCACTATGCTCATCGCTCGCCATGCTCGTCACCGCCCTTTGAACACTCGCCCACATCGCCTAATCACGAACTCACCACAAGCGATGCTTGCCGTGATTTCGTTGTACGATTTTCGGCGAGCCGAAAATCTCGAACAGCGGAAGCCAAAGTGTGCCGAGAAAACCGCCACTCCGTTTCGGTTCATCGTCACACATTGGCGCGCTGACCGCACAATGCTCCGCATATTCCGCATTTTGGGGAACGACTTCGGAAATCCTCCGCAGGGCATCGGGGGCTCTCAAGAGAGAAAAGCAAAGGAATTTTTCCTTTTTCAATCCTTAATCGTTTGTTTATCAACAAACTAACTTTTTCAACCCTTTACAAATGGTAATTTTTGGAAAAACGACTCCGAAAGACATCTACTTAACTTGCTGATATAGCTATTTTTACACACTTCAAAAATTCGCACATTTTGGCATTTTTCTGCACTCTCTGAAAGTTCTGCAACTTCTCCATTCAAAACAAAAAACTTGACTGCGGTTTCCGAAACCATTCAGTCGCCGCAGCCAAGTTTTCACCTAAAAGGAACTCCTTATCTCTTTCCGTAGAGAACCCAGTCGAGTACCTTGCGGTTTGCCTCATCAACTTTGCGCTCGTCAAAGTCGATGTAGATGTCGGTGACGGTATTGTTCCCGTGTCCCAGCGCATGGGCAATGGTATCTCTCGGAATGTCGAGAGAGGCGGCGATTGTCGCCCACGAGTGACGCGCCCAGTAAGTAGAAATATCAGGGAACATAGGCTCTGTGCTCTTCTTTCCGCCACGACCTACACGCTTGTAAGGTCCTATTTGCTTTAAGGCACGGTTGATACGCTTGGTGTAGTCGTGATAATCTTTGTAACGATCAAGAATATCTATCAGATAGTTCTTGCCGCGATACTTGTTGATGATTTCAAGAGCCTCTGGCTCCACCTTTATCGAATAAAGGCGATTTGTCTTGGCCCGGTGGTAATTGATACGGCCATTATTGTCAATTTCTTTGAGGTTGCAGAGGTCAATAAGGTTGATACCGATAAGCATGAACATCAGCTTGAACATATCCAAGTGCTTTTGAGCTCTCTTGTCGCAAGGACAGTTTAAGTGTTTACGCAAGTCCTCCACCTTGAGATTACGCTTACGAGTCGCCTCATTCTTAATCTGGAAACGGCGGAACGGATAGAACGTAGTCACCTCATCGTCAATGGCTTCGTTGAACACCGCACGAATGTTACGCAGATGAATGTTGCGAGCATTGCGTGACGGCGACTGTGCCACCATATAGTGGTCAAACGAAACAAGCCACTCCTTTGTAATATCCTCAAAGGCAAGGCTGTTCAGCCTCTCACCTGCATACTCCAACATACGCTTGTATGTTTCCATATAAATGCGGTGAGTGCTGCCTGTCTTGCTCTCGGTAAACTTCAGGTAACGAGCAGCAAACAAGTTCTTGCGCCGTTGTTGTTGCTCCTTTTCCTCGACTTTCTCGGGATTGAGTTTGCGCTCAATCTCCATCTTGATGTCATTTGCAGTCATTGACTGCAAACTTCCATTGTCTGCAAGGATGAAAATTGTGCGGTCAACCTGCTGCTTAACACCCATAATATAGATGTTTAGCAACTGTTGTTCAGGGTGGTTGATGACCATTGAATGGTCAGCATCCCACTGCTCGGCAAGCAGTCGTGCAGTCAGTGAAATGTACGCAGTCTTGTCACGATGGCCGATATCCACCTTCAAGACCGATGGGAACCCCGGCTTCGTGCGCCGTGTGTCAAGAAAGAATTTTGCTTTTGCCATAAAATTCATTCCGGCTTACTCCGCATAACGCTCAACCTTTCCAATCTCGAACCTTGTACGTACAAGGTAATGTACAAGGTAAAAGGGGAAAAAAGTTGAAAAAAGTTGAAAAATTGTGCGTTTCAGTCCTTTTTTTTACGGCATTTTGCCACTATTTTCGGCAAAAAAGAAAGGTTGATAAATGGCTTAATTGCCTATTTACCAACCTTTTCTAATTTCAGTCGGGATGACTAGATTCGAACTAGCGACCCCACGCCCCCCAGACGCGTACTCTAACCGGACTGAGCTACATCCCGAACTTGCAAATCGGTCTTACCCGAAAAGCGGTGCAAAGTTACCACTTTTTTTTTAGATATGCAAGATTTGACGTGTTTTTTTTGAAAAACGACCCTGTTTTTATCAAAAAGTTTACTCTATGGTCCGGCGCATTATGATGAAACTTGCTTGAGCCTCAGCAATGCTCCAACGGGTGTGACTATGTGCTCAAATTGCCGAGTATGTATTACAACAAAATTATGGAGTAATGCGGTGGTCCGAAAGACTCAATCACTCAACTAAAGAGAGATTTGCCTTACGTATTTTTTCCAGCATCGAGTTGTTCCAATCGGTTGAGCCGGGTAGTTGATAGCGACAGTTCCCTGTTGCAGCAGGTGTGAAGATCGTTTCGGCTTGCGGGGTAAGAGTAACAGTTCCACGCTGCGAGAGTGTGAAAACTTCGTCGCCCTCAACGGCATTGATGACAGCCATCGGATCCCACATCATCTGCCCGGTGTTGCAGTTGCACTGCATATAAACCTGCTTGATGGGGTGAACGTCTGTCCAATCAATGTCGGCAATGACTCGCTCGGGTTTATACTCGATGCCTTGTCCCACTTCCATAGGTGAGAATATCATATCCACGTCTTGAGGCCACAGGCGGAAAAAATCCTTTGCGAATGTGATGCCTTGGGCAAAGTTAAAATCGGGCTCAACCGATGCTCCGAAAACTCCACCCATGATATAAAGACACTTGACTTTTTTGCGTACCAATTCTACACCATCCAGCGGTGAATACTCATCGGCTGTAGATGTCAACAGTTGCGATAGCGAGGTGACGAATCCGATTGAGCAGATGCAGACCGAATTGTCGGGCTGTGATGCCAGCAGACGGCGATAGAGTTGCCAACCATCGGGCAAATCGCTATAGTCGCTGACGGAATGGCTGAACATCGGCGTGCCATCACTGCCCTTAAAGTAGGGTAGCGCACTGTAGTCTATCCAAACTTGCGGTGAGGCTATGCCGTTGCGCACAAGTCCTATGGGCACTTCGGGGTGGCCGAAGTAGGTGTTCATCACATCGGTAATAGCGGCACAATGCTCGCCCATACGGTTAACCACCACGCCAAGCAATTTGCACCGTTTTTCATTATGGTAATGGTAAAGCATTTCGAGGGCAAATAGGTCATCGGTTGATGAGCCGATGTCGGTGTCAAGAATGACAAGTGGAGTGCCGTTATAATCCTGCTTTGAAGGTTCTTCGTTGCCACACGAAGTCATTTCAATCAAGCCGAATAGTAAGATTACAGCAAAAGCCGGCAGTTTGTTGAATTTCATATAATTATCTTTAATTGTTTGTGCTTTGTAACTGCAAAGGTAGGCATTTTCCCTCATTCAAGGGGGCTTGTAATGTGTTTTTCTCACAGGAAAACTTCAAAATGTCATTGATTTCTATGATGCACACATTGCGCACTTGCCTGATTTGTTAAAGTTTGTACACCGGCTTCACCGACTTGATAGTGCGAACTTTGTCGAACTGAAGGTTGACCGCCGATGAGTGGTTTCATTTGGCGTTTGCCGCTGTAGAAATCATAGCGGAGTACTGTTGTGCGTTGTCACGCTTGTGGTGAAAAGGAGTTCGGGGGGCGATGATGAGAACATCAGCGTGTCGAGTGGTGTCTGTAAAGTATCTGTGATAATACTTCGTGGTGTATCGAACAACACGCAAAGGTCGCTTTTATTGTTCGATTCTTAAACGACGCAAGAAAAGAAAAGAAGAAAAGGTTTAAAACCGGGTTTAAAACCGATGCTTGACATTTTGCTAAATTCGAAAATATCATTATATTTGCAACACAATTTAGCTAGACCATATTTTACTCAAGAACTTAATTTGATTTGAAGCATGGAGGCAAGAAACTTGTTGACGAAAAAAGTGTTGGCATTATTGCTTGTAATGATGATGAGTTGCAGCATTACAGCCCAATCAGAAGAAGTTGAGCTGAAGTCAGATACAGCAGATGTTTCTTCGTGTCAAACACAAGGGCATGACCTTGTTACAGCAAACGATTTGACGGGAATTGAAACAGTCCCGACGGATCAAGCCGAGGAGACCGAGGCCTTGACGGTCATTGCAGAATCGGCTGATGTTGAAGAGACATCGGCGAGCGTTGATAGTGTGACGTACATCGCTCTTGATGAGATCTCGCCATCTGCGATGCTCTACGAGCGTCCCAAGGCTCCGGACTTCAACTTCATCAAGAGCCGCACCAATCCCACGGTGAAACCATATCGCTTCCTTGATGATCAGACGTGGGTGGGCATACCGGTTTTTCTGTCAGGTCTCATTGCCAAGCACGAGAAAGCGGCATTCCGTCAAGACTATAACAACCCGAACACCAAGATACGCTTGATCAAGTACAATTTCCACAACGAGATTGACAACTACACGCAGTATCTGCCCTTGGCGCTGACTATCGGCATGAAGATAGGAGGTGTGGAAAGTCGCAGTGATTGGCCTCGCTTTTGGGCGTCGGCGGCAACCTCGGCTGCTATCATGGCGGGGTTTGTCAACGGAATTAAATATACAGCCAGCGAGATGCGCCCAGACGGTTCGACGCGCAACTCATGGCCCAGCGGTCACACGGCCACAGCCTTCATGGCAGCAACGATACTGCACAAGGAATACGGCTTGACGCGGTCGCCGTGGTATTCGGTCGGAGCCTACACAGTGGCGACGGCAACCGGCGTGATGCGTGTGTTGAACAATAGGCATTGGATCAGCGACGTATTGAGCGGTGCCGGTATCGGCATTCTCTCGGTCGAGTTAGGCTATGGTCTGATGGACTTGTTGTTTAAGAACAAGGGATTGCAACGTGGCGACCTGAGCGTTTATCCCGACCTGCGCAGCCACCCGTCGTTCTTTGCCATCTCGATGGGAGTAGGACTTGGCAATAAAAATCTTGATTTGCCGCCTGTTGACTTCAATATTCCAAGCGAATTCCTTGACGGAGAGGATGTTGAAAGCGAACCCTTGCATCTCAAGTTCCGCTCGGCAACAGCCGTGGCAGCCGAGGGTGCATATTTCTTCAACCCTTACATCGGTGTGGGTGCCCGCTTGCGAGTTAAAGCCACCCCGATTAACGGTTGGAGTCGGTTTGCCCTGAGCGAGCAAGCCGAACTCAAGCAGTTCCTTGACGACCCCATGCTGTCCAACTCGGTGCAGAACATAGCGTTGACCATTGAGAGCGACCACATTACCGAGTTCGCCTTTGATGCCGGCGCATACTTTAGCCTACCATTATCATCGCGTTTCGCGTTAGGAACGAAGGCTTTATTGGGTCATAGCATAATGAACGACCTTGACGTTAACGCTCGTTACTCGGGTCAACAACTCATTTTCAATTTTGAAGCGTTGGACGACGACAACGCGACCTTGTTCACTCCGTCTGACAAGACCACCGATTACAGTTGGGATTATATCAATGTTTCGGCATCTAATTCGATGAAGTTCGGCACCGGTGTCTCGCTCACTTATGCTCACAAGAACAACTTCTCATGGCGCGTGTTTTGCGACTACGACTACTGTCGCAAGAAATTCACCGCCACTTATCACCCGTTGGGTTTGTTGGAAGGATTGTCACCTGAAATGGTATCACTGACGAGAAATTATGGCTGGGACATGACACAGCCTGCTGTGTCGAGTGTGAAGAAATC
This sequence comes from uncultured Porphyromonadaceae bacterium, assembly GCA_937901905.1. Classification (GTDB taxonomy): domain Bacteria; phylum Bacteroidota; class Bacteroidia; order Bacteroidales; family Muribaculaceae; genus Sodaliphilus. The sequence continues at coordinate 6,205 of CALDIF010000082.1, forward strand.
GCTCCACCAATGGGTACTCGGTGGCGCGTTGTGTGTTTCGTTTTGAGCAAATTAATATGCCAAAACACCTTTGTACGTTAATTTTTCGCCTCGGTGTGGGTTGTGGACAGGCTCAACACAGCCGTTAATCCCGCTACAGACCAATGACGGCGAGCACAAAAACGTTATTCGAGGCGTGTGAAGGTTGTCGATCATAGTTTTTCGATTTTGAACGAGTTTACGTGAACTGTGTAACATCGAAGAATTAGAAGTTCCTCGATTGAAAATGAAAAAGTGTCTATTATTATTGATGGCTATACTGCTCGCCATATCCTCGCCGGCGAGTCCTGTCGCTGCCGACACAATTGCCCAACGCAAGAAGGTGGCAGTGGTGTTAAGCGGTGGCGGCGCGTTCGGCGCGATCCATGTGGGGGCACTCAAGGTGCTTGAAGAGGTGGGAATGCCTGTAGACATAGTGGTGGGCACAAGCATGGGAAGCATTGTGGGAGCCCTTTACAGCGTGGGCTACAACAGCGACGATATTGCCACGATGTTCCGTCAAATGAATTGGACAGAACTCTTCCTTGATAGAGAGGACGCGAGTTGTCTCACACTGCGAGAACGAGACGAGAATTACTCATATATCTACAAGCGAGACTTTTACGTGCACAACAATGTTGACCCACAGCCCGGCGGCGTGTTGCGTGGCGAGAAGATTGAGGAAACATTTGAACAATATCTCTACGGTTACACCGATAGCATTGACTTCCTTGCAGATTTGCCGCGTCAGTTTGCCTGTGTAGCCACCGACCTCATCACCAACAAGGAGGTCGTACTCACTCACGGCTCGCTGGTGAAAAGCATACGGTCGAGTATGTCAATTCCCGGGGTGTTCACGCCGGTACATATGGGCGAGAGGCAACTGGTTGATGGTGGCGAGAAGAACAACTTTGCCGCCGACGTGGCGCGACGTTTGGGAGCCGACATTGTTATCGGTGTGAAATTTGACCGTCAACTCGACACAATCAAGAGTTATCGTAAAATCATTGATGTGCTCGAACGCACAGGTGGCAGCGATATAAGTCGCCGTTCGCGTGAGAACGAGAAATATTGCGACCTTGTGATCCGTGTGCCTGTGAGAGGCTACTCAAGTAGCAGCTTTTCACGCACTGCCATCGACTCGTTGATGACACGTGGCGAGAGAACCACTCGCGAGAAGTTGGATACAATCATGTTGCTCAAGTCGCGCGTCGCCAATCCTGCTGTGAACTACGCTATGCACTTGCGCACTCTCGGTGATGCCGAGCGAGAGGATAGCGAGCCTAAACGATTGATTAATAATCATGTTGCCGGCACGGTTGAAACGGCTGTCGGATTGCGTCTCGACAGCGAGGAATTGCTTGCGGTTCAAGTTGGAGCACGTTATTTCATGCCCGGCAAATGTAGTAAAGAACTTGACTTGACCCTTCGGTTGGGTCTGCACTCGATGTTGCGGCTGGGCTTTGAGATGGAACCCATGCCATTCAAGAGGATGGGCGCAAGTTATGAAATTTGGTACAAGTACAGCGATTTTTACACACGTGGCAATCGCAGTGATAATTTGTCCTATATCCACCGGTGTGCAAAGGTGAAACTATTCGCGATTGAAGCAGTGAACTTTGATTGTGAGATAGGGGTGGGGTGGAACCATTACCACCATTTCAAGGGGTTGTGGAATGAACACAGCGAGACAATTTTCGCGCCAAACGAGCACTATTTCGACTACCATGCCCACGTGCGTTACAATAACGAAAATAATAGGTATTTTCCCACCCGAGGTGTGAGAGCAGAGGCATCTTACGAGTATTGCACCGACAATTTTGCCGGGTGGAAGGGTAACAGCGGATTCAGCATAGTCGGTGCGATGTGCCGTGCGACGATTCCTTTGTCGCCGAGTACTCGCTTACAGCCGGCTGTGCAGGGGCGTTTCCTCTTCGGCGACGACCTCCCTGTGATGGCAGGCAACGTGGTCGGTGGTATGAGTTACGGCAAGTTTGCGCCGCAACAACTGCCACTCGCCGGTCTCGGGCATGCCGAGTTCTTCAAGAGCAAATTTGCGAGTGCCTCGCTGCGATTGCAGCAACGACTCACCGGGAGGCATTATCTCCTGCTTGAAGGAAGTGCTGCCGAGCAAAGTGATGAAATGAAAAACATCTTTAACGACAAGCCCGCGTGGGGCTCTCAACTGGGCTATTTCTACAATAGCGGTATTATCGGTCCGCTCGGTGCTGTCGTAGGCTGGAACAGTTACAGCAAGCGCGTCAATGTCCTCGTTTCGCTCGGTTTCGATTTCTAATAATTCTACTGCGGAGCATGAACATCAAGCAGCAATACAAGCGGTTCAAAACTTGGCAAGTGTCGGTTGCTTCATCAGCAAAACCCTCGCGCGATGTAAAAAGAACCAAACCTCAACTTTCGAGCCGGCATGAGGGCGTACTTGACTACAAAATCGGAGCTTGACCTTTACTATAGCAAATTATAAAATTAGCATTATATGAAGAAATTTTATCTTTTATGGATTATCGTTCTCGTCACGGTAATGTCCGGTTGTTCCACGGTTGCCAACGAGCCACGAGTGAAAAAGGACTATTTCACCTTGTGGAACTCGTGTGAAGCATTGACCGCGCTGGAAAACTTTGTTGACGACGTAACCAACCCCAACTCGAAGAATTATATCCCTAAAGAAGACCGTATTGCCACATTCGACATGGACGGCACATTTGTCGGCGAACTCTATCCGAGTTATTTTGAGTATAATATGCTGGAATATCGTGCGCTTGACGACGCGACATATAAAGATATAGCTCCTGCCGATGTCAAAGAGGCGGCTCAGGAAATTCGCGACTTCGTGAGGAACGGTACGGCACTTCCACCGCATTTTGACATGAAACACGCTCATGCCGCTGCCAAGGCTTATGCCGGAATGACGTTGGCAGAGTTTGATGCCTACGTGAAGTCCTATGCCGCTAAGCCGGCTAACGGTTTTGTGGGAATGACTTACGGACAAAGTTTCTATAAGCCCATGCTGCAAGTGTTTGACTATCTGAATGCTAACGGTTTTACATGCTACGTGGTTTCAGGCTCCGACAGGTTTATCTGCCGCGCTTTGACCTCTGCTATCGGCATCAACCCCAACTACGTAATCGGCATGGACGTGAAACTGCGTTCCAGCGCGCAAGGTACCGAGGACGGTGTAAACTACACCATGGGAAAGGACGAATACCTCATCAGAACAGATGAACTCATCATCAAGAACCTGAAAACCAACAAGGTGCTTCAGATTACACAAGAGATAGGCAAGGTGCCGGTGTTGTCGTTCGGCAATAGCGGTGGCGATTCTGCAATGCACAATTATACCCTGGGCAACAAGACCTATCGTTCGGCGGCGTTCATGCTCATCGCTGATGACGAGGAGCGCGACCATGCCAATCGCCAAAAGGCTCTCACGCTGGGTGAGCAGTGGCGTGAGGCAGGTTATCATGTCATCTCAATGCGCGATGACTTCAAGACTATCTACGGCAACGACGTGCAAAAGGTTGACTTTACGTTCCCTTAATCAAAACGAGTTTGAAGTCCGTTTTATTCACGTTAACATCTCAACGTCAATCGGCGTAAATGCGCCCGACGGGCGACCCATCTGTGTAACCCCGTTTGGAGCGCGATAGCGCGACAAGTGGGGTGGTTGAACGCAATTCACTGTCGCCCGACGTGCGACTCATCTGCCGGGATACGGCATGGGCAGATGGGTCGGCTTTCAGCCGACTTCACCCTCAGTCACCCTGCCCACGGTGTCGCTGCGCTCCACCGCGGGTTACACAGATTATTCGCCCTTTGG
>CALDIF010000083.1 GCA_937901905.1 uncultured Porphyromonadaceae bacterium
TCGAACACCGCACCGACGGCACCGACGCTTTCGACACCCTCTACATCGGTGCGGAGAAATTTCCATACCGTGACACTTTTGGCTTCACATCGAGCGGAGTTCTCTAACCGAAATCATGGCACAGTTTTTGCCTTATTGGTTATAGTGCAGAATTATTCATATTTCTGCCAAAAATAAATTTTGGTGCATTACACATTTTTTAACGGCAGTGTGCCGTAATGCTGCACACCAACGCATGTACCTTTGCAGATTGGAGTTACGGTCAATAGTGACCGCAACCCTTTAACTATGTGCCTAAATGCAAATAGTAAAACTCCAACCGCAACTTGCGGCGCTAACGCTCGCAAGGATCTGTCCCGTCGTTTCGCTCCCGGAGCGACCCGGGGACAAGGAACGCTTTCTCGTGTATGCGACAAAGCAAGTGTTTAACCCCAAAGAAACGCCCGTCGAGTGGGTGATGGAGGCCGACAACCAAATGGTGTACGGCAACATTCCCACATTCGACAAGCTGCCGCAGGGCGCAATCGTCGGCTTCATCGACACGCACGGAGACTCGCTATCCGAGCCGTCAATCTGGAGCAACGGACTTGACGGCGAACTGTGCCGTGTGTGCTACGCGCGTTTCTTTGACCGCCCCATCTTCATTCCCGAGTACGACTTGCCGAAACTGTCGCTCGGCGACATCGGGAATGACTTGCCCACTCACTACCTCAACGACAAGAACCGGCCGTGGCTCCGGAGCAGCGTGCTTGAAGTGCCGGTCAACCCTTCACTTTTCAAGCAACTTTCAAGCCTCGACAGCCTGACGCTCAACCTGCACGGCGAGCTTCAGCAACTGGTTCTCGATGAGAACGGTGAACTCCGTGACCTCGAATGGCTGCAACTCACCTGCGACAACCGCGAGAAGTATGTCAAGTTCTGCGGTGAAATCATCACAGACCTTAACACAATGGATGAGGTTGAGCTTTATCCCTCGGTCACCGACCCGAGCGGCTTGACAATTCGCCGCCGCTTGCGCCTCTATCTCTGATTTTTCTTCCCGGTTGGCACTGGTTAGAAAAAATTTCCGTACCTTTGCCGTGTCAAACGCAACGATTTGACACGACATTGAGGAAAACAAAGGAACATTATACGCTGTCTATTTGAAAACTTAGGACGCTTTCGAATTTGCTGACAGAGTTGTATAGTGGTTCTCGTCGCATAGGCGTGAACTGCACTATACCGTCAGCAATGGCTTGTCCTAAGGCCATCAAATGGGGTGTATTCGGCTCACGCCTTTTTTGTGCGTTGTAGCGCGTTTTGATACACGCTTGATGTACTTTTCCGCAACGATTGTCGTCAAATTGATAGCCGTTGTCATTATTTTTGTAACTTTTCCCCTAAAAGGGGAAACGGTATCAAAATAAATGCTTACCTTTGCAAGTTAAATTAGGGGAAAAATACCCCATTTTTTTCAAATCTGAAACTTCTCATAATTCGTTATTATAAGAACATCAATGGAACCGGAAGCGAAAGCAAGACTGATTATTGATGCAAAACTTGAAGCGGCTGGCTGGGTTTTGCAGGATAGGACGGAGTTCGATAGAACTGCGGCTTTAGGTGTCGCCGTGCGCGAATTTCCAACAAAACAAGGCAACGAAGTTGATTACGCCCTTTTTATTGATGGTTTCCCTTGCGGCATTATTGAAGCAAAAGAGGACAACAAAGGTGTAACTCTTGTTGCAGACGCTTTAGAGCAGAATGAAGAATATAAAACAGAAGGGTTGAAAGGAAATTACGATCCAAACGATATTCGTTTCATCTACGAAGCAACCAGCAATATCATCCTATTCAAAGATCTAAAAGACCCCAAGCCGCGAACTGATAAGATTTTCTCATTTCATCGCCCCGAATATCTTAAGAAACTTATCAGTGATTTTAAGGAGCACATCACATATAAGGGTACGACTTTGAGAAGTCGATTGCAACATTTTCCGACATTAATCACTGATGGCTTTCGTGATTGTCAAATTGATGCCATTAAAGGCTTGGAAAAATCCTTTGGATTAAATAGACAACGTGCTTTAATCCAAATGGCGACAGGTGCAGGTAAAACATATACAGCCATAACGGCTGCATATCGCTTATTGAAATTCGCAGGTGCGCGAAGAATATTATTCTTAGTTGACACTAACAATTTGGGCGAACAAGCAGAATCGGAATTTAAGAACTACAAGTCATACGACACAAAAGAAAAATTCACCGACCTTTACAACGTTGAGCGTATTCAAACATCATACATTCAAGATTCGACAAATGTAACCATCACAACAATTCAGCGGTTGTATTCGATGTTATGTAATGACTTAGAAAACTTTGCTGAAGGCAGTGATGAGGAAAGGCAAACTGATGATGGTGCTGTGCGAGAAGTGCAATACAACCCTCGTTATACCCCTGAATATTTTGATTTCATTTTTATTGACGAATGTCACCGTTCAATATACCACAAATGGAGCCAGATATTCGATTATTTTAATGCTTTTCTTGTTGGACTAACGGCAACGCCAAGTAAGCAGACTTACGGCTTTTTTAGCCAAAATGTCGTAAGTGAATATACTCACGAAGAAGCTGTTTCCGATGGTGTAAATGTCGGCTCTTTTGGAACTGTAGTCATCAAAACGGAGAAAACTCAAAATGGAGGAACGATTGCTCGCATCGAGAGCAAGGTTCAGAAGCGAGACAAACGCAAACGTACTGAACGTTGGGAAGTTGTCGATACCGATGAACAATACGAGGGTAAAGATTTGGACCGAAGCGTAGTAAACTACAACACAATAAGATTAATTTTACAAACACTTCGTGACAATTGGCAGACATGGCCATTCTTCCGAGACAGAGTAGAATTGCCCAAAACTCTAATCTTTGCCAAAGATGATAGCCATGCAGACGACATCATTCGCATCTGCAAAGAAGTCTTTGACGAGGGAGACGATTTCTGCAAGAAAATCACTTATCAGAGTGAAGAAAAAGAAAGTGAATTGCTACATAACTTCCGCCATGAATATAACCCTCGCATTGCAGTAACGGTTACAAAAATAGCAACCGGCACTGATGTTAAGTGCATTGAAATATTAGTTTTTATGCGAGATATTCGCAGCGAAAACTTTTATGAGCAAATGCTCGGACGTGCGAGAAGAACTCTCTCCCATGACGAATTAATTCAGTCTTCGCCATCGGCCACGACCGACAAACTCGGGTATGTCGTTGTTGATGCAGTGGGTATAACAGAATCTCCAAAGATGCAATCAAAAGCAACTGGAGACCCCAAGCCTACCATATCCTTCAAAAACCTTTTAGAGGATATTGCTAATGCCGAAACGGACGAAGATTTGTTCAAGGCTCTTTCTGGCCGCCTTGTAAGATTAGACAAAATTCTTACTCCAAAGCAGAAAGATGATTTCAAGAAGATTACGGGTGGAACTTCTGTATTACAACTTGCAGCTGGACTTGAAAATGCCCATCAAGTTGATCAAGTTGACACGCAAGTTCACGAAGAATACCCTAAATTTGACGAGATGACTGAAGACGAGCAAAACGAGTGTACTAAAAAGGTCATTGCGAAGCGTTGCCATGAAGCCGCTCTTCTCATAAACAAAAAAGCTGTTCGCGACTTCTTGATGAAAGCAAGTAATTCAAATGACCAAACAATCGACCCCGCTCTTGACAGTCTTGTTAGTGCTGAAATAACTCCAATGAGCGAGACCGATGTTTTATCAAGTTTCCGTGAGTTCATTGCTGATGAACAAAACAGAAATGAAGTTGAGGCACTTGATATAATTTTCAAGCAAGACTTCAAAAACAGGCACATCACAGAGGCAATGATTCATGATTTATTTGACAGATTCCGTGAATTCAATGCATCTTTAACGCCACAAAATATATTTATAGCTTACCATTCCTTGACCAAATCACAAGCTGCGTTCAAACAACTTGCCGACATCATTCAAATTATTCGGTATGAGTGGAAGCAGATTGAAGAACTTGTGCCTTTTGCCGATGGCGTTCATGCGAGATTCAAGGATTGGGTTTTTGAAAAGAACAGAAAAACGGCAAGCAACAACAAGCCGTTTACCGAAGAACAAATGCAGTGGCTTCGACTAATTCGAGACCATATTGCAGCAAATGCAAGTATTACCGTTGAAGCCATCAAACTCGGTAAATTCCAACAATTGGGCGGAATCGCAAAATTTGTGCGCCTATTCGGTACAGGCTGCAAAGAACTACTCAATGAATTAAATATCGCTTTAGTAGCATAAAAAATGGCAGACTCTCAAATTAGCAACAAAATATGGAACATCGCCAGCGTTCTTCGCGACGGCGGAGTTTCTTATAGCGACTATCTGGAACAGATTACATTCTTGCTGTTCCTTAAAATGACAGACGAAAACAAGAAAATGGGTGAGATTGACCCTGAGTTTCAAATCTTCAGCATGGAAGGAATCGACTTGCCTAAAGATTTCAAATGGTCGGTTCTTGCCTCCTTGCAAGGTGCAGAACTCCTTGATTATTATGGAAAGCTACTCAGCGACCTCTCTAAACGAAAGGGCATGATTGGTGAAATTTACAAGGGAGCACGCAACAAGGTTGAGAAAGCCGCTCTATTAAAGAAAGTTGTCGATATGATTGACAACGTGGAGTGGAACTCATTAAGCCAAGATGTAAAGGGGGATATATACGAGGGCTTGCTCCAACGCATTGCGCAAGACACAAAATCCGGTGCAGGGCAATATTTTACACCACGAGCACTAATTAATGTGATTGTTAAATGTGTCAATCCAAAAATTAACGCTAATACTCGCATTGCCGACCCCTGCTGTGGCTCTGGTGGATTCCTGCTTGCCGCTCGCAGTTTCTTTGGCGACACTCAAAGCCAAAGTCTCAACGAGGCTTTGCGTGACAAGGTTTTTCGTGGAACTGAATTTGTCGAAAGCACATACAGAATGTGCCTCATGAACCTGCTCCTGCATGGGATTGGCACGTTTAATGGTACACCGCCCATTAAATGCCAAGATTCGCTTGCTCATGCTCCTTCTGATGGTGAACTTTGTGACTACGTTCTCACCAATCCCCCTTTTGGGAAAAAATCGGCGCAAACCATTGAGGTTGAGCGGAAAGATAAAGACGGTAATATCGTTACGGTACTGGAAAAAGAGAAGGACAGTTATACCCGACAAGATTTCATTGCAACAACCAGTAACAAGCAATTGAATTTTGTGCAGCATATCAAATCTATGCTTCGTGTTGGCGGTCAAGCTGCCGTTGTTCTTCCCGACAATGTTCTGTTTGAGGGTAACGCTGGTCAAACAATCAGAGAGAATCTGCTCAAAACATGTGATTTGCACACTATTTTGCGTCTGCCTACGGGTATTTTCTACGCTCCGGGAGTTCAAGCAAATGTTGTGTTTTTTGAGAAACGTCCTGCATCTGAAACTACACATACAAGAGAAGTTTGGATTTATGATTACCGAACAAACGTAAAGCATACACTCAAACAGAATCCCCTCAAAGAATCTGATTTGCAGGAGTTTATTGATTGTTATAATCCAGCTGACCGACATCATCGAACTGAAACATTCAATGCTGAGACTAATCCTAATGGTCGATGGCGCAGATATACAATCGATGAAATTTTGGGAAGAGATAAATCCGATCTTAACATCACATGGATTAAGCCTGAAAGCGATGACGAAGAATATACATTGCCAGAACTCATTGAAATAATCCAAGAGAAAGGAGATAGCATCAAGTCTGCTATTGACGAACTTGTGAAACTTTTGGCTGACATTAAAGAGTAAATCGTATGAACACAAAACAACTGCGCCAAAAGATATTAGACCTTGCCATTCGAGGAAAACTTGTTCCACAAGACCCCAACGACGAGCCGGCATCAGTCCTACTGGAACGCATCAAAGCAGAGAAAGAACAACTAATCAAAGAGGGCAAGATCAAACGCGGCAAGAAGTCGGCAACGACTTCCGATAAGCCGCATTATCCGTTTGACCTGCCCATCGGCTGGGCGTGGTCGACATTAGAAAATATAACAGAATACATACAGCCCAATAAATATATTGTTGACTCGACTAATTATTCTGATGAATATGAAATCCCAGTTTTAACTGCGGGAAAATCTTTCATATTAGGATACACTAATGAATCCAACAATATATTTGTTGATTTACCTATTATCATTTTTGATGACTTCACTACAGATTCAAAGTATGTTGATTTTCCTTTTAAAGTGAAGTCATCAGCGATGAAGATTATTAAAGTTGATAGCAATATAAACATAAAATATGTTACATATTTTATGAGCATTACACGATTAATCGGAAAAACACATAAAAGGTATTGGATTTCAGAATACTCAAAAATACCAATACCAATACCTCCTATAAATGAACAAAACCGAATAGTCGCAAAAATTGATATTCTGCTTCAGTCGATAAGTAATATCGAATTGAATAATTTGGATATATATACTCATCTTGACCGTATCAAAAATTCAATAATAGATAAAGCGATTAGCGGCAAACTCGTTCGGCAAGACCCTGCGGACGAGCCAGCCGAGGAGTTGCTGCGGCGCATCAACCCGTCGGCTGTACCTGCCGATAAATCGCATTATCAGCACCTGCCGCAAGGTTGGTGCAGCTGTCGGCTTGAAGATATTATTGATTACGAGCAACCCCAACGCTATATCGTTGAATCAACTGAATATAGCGATGCCTATTCAACACCAGTTCTCACCGCAGGAAAATCGTTTGTAATCGGCTATACAAATGAGGTGAATGGCATCTTCAGTAAATTGCCGGTTATTATATTTGATGACTTCACCACTGATTCAAAGTATGTTGATTTTAGTTTTAAGGTAAAATCATCTGCAATGAAAATACTTCATGTCAAGAATGGTGTGAACATCAAATATGTATATTATTATATGTCAATAACTCGCTTGGTCGGTAAAACACACAAGCGTTATTGGATTTCAGAGTATTCAAAACTTGAAATTCCATTGCCACCACACAACGAACAATGCCGTATCGTTGAGGCGATTGAAAATATCAATCGTAGAATTGATGATATTGTTGAGGAACTATAAGCATTCTGCCATATCATCTATATGCGAGAATAGTTTGGAAACTTTTTCAACGATTCTCGCTTGCTCTTTTATTGGAGGGACTGGCACTTCTATCGCTTTGAACATCTTTTTGTTCAAGTGTGGAATAGCAGAGCCAACCTTGTTGTCTCGCAGTCGCTTTTGATAGTTGCGTATTATCATTTTCACATACTCAACATTCATCTCGTTACTGATGTTGAGTAGTTTGAATGTGCTGCCTTGATAGCCGTCGATTGGGGCGGTGAATATCTCCCCAGAGTTTTCTCCATCCACTAAAATCATCGTTGTAGATTTCGGGACAAACCGTCCATTATTCAGCGTGTCGCCCTCGCTTTTGCCTCGCAGATACTTGGCATCAAGGTTTATTCTTTTTCCCTCTTGCCGATCTCCGTCATAGAGTTGGCAAATGAAGTTCATTGTGGTTAGGCACCAACCTTGCGGCAGGTGCTGATAATGCGATATAGGAAAAGTTTATATTGTTAGTGTTTCATTAAAATCAATGAACTATGCTAACAAAATTCAAACATTTCCTTGACAAGCAGAACTTGTCGACCAACACCGTCACTTCGTACCTTTGGACGGTGCGATATTTCTTATCGCATTATGATGATGTGACGAAGAAGAACCTCTTGGCTTACAAGGGGTATCTTGTTGAGAAGTTCAAGCCGCAAACCGTTAACTTGCGTTTGCAGGGCATGAACAAGTACCTTGAGTTCTTGAAACTTGACAAACTGAAGATGAAGTTCGTCAAAGTTCAACAAAAGAACTTCTTGGAGAACGTAATCAGCAACGCTGATTACAAGTTTCTCAAAACCAAACTCAAAGCCGATGGCTACGATGATTGGTATTTCGTTGTGTGGTTTCTTACTGCTACTGGGGCGCGTGTGAGTGAACTGGTGCAAATCAAGGCGGAGCATGTGCAACTTGGCTACCTTGACATCTACTCAAAAGGCGGCAAGTTGCGCCGTCTTTACATACCCAAGAACCTGCAAGCCGAAGCCATCAAATGGCTTAATGAGAAGAAAATTTCATCGGGCTATTTGTTCCTAAACCGTTTTGGACAACGCATAACCACTCGTGGCATTGCCCAACAACTAAAGCACTTCGCGGAAAAGTACGGATTGAACCGAGATGTGGTTTACCCACACTCGTTCCGCCACCGCTTCGCAAAGAACTTTCTCGACCGCTTCAATGACATTGCACTCCTTGCCGACCTGATGGGCCACGAGAGCATTGAAACAACGCGCATTTACTTGCGGCGTACCGCAAGCGAGCAGCGTGCAATCATTGATAAGGTTGTTAATTGGTGAACATTCAATCGTTGGTGGCGGTGTCACGCCTCCAACGATTGTTGTACATGGTCAATCACCGCAAACAATTCATCGACTTTTGCCACAATCCGCTTTTGCTCATTGAGCGGTGGTAGAGGGAATAAATAATCGTCAATGTGACCTTTATTTATTGATGGTGAATTATCTCCTTTCATATACTGATTTAGTCCATCGACGACATATTGAGAAGTCATTAGATAGTAACAGTACCAACTATCCAAACACTCTCTTTGTCTGCACACATAAAACCCGGTTGATGCGATACAATCGGATTCTGTCACCATTGCAATATTTCGCAAGTACGGACGCACCATAGAGAAAAGCACGTTGCCTATTTCGGTGTATCGGCTCGCCCTACTTGGTGCATTTGAGGTTGGAATAATCTTGATTGCCGAAATGAGTTGTTTTTTATTGTCAATAGAGTCTATATCAATGTATTTAAACTCGAAGCCTTTTGGTGACGTGCTTTTCATTGGTAGAAACAGATCTTTGCCTCTTGCTAAAGCCCAAGTTTTCGGCAAATCATAATGCGATTTATCGGCAGGTACAGCCGACGGGTTGATGCGTCGCAGCAACTCCTCGGCTGGCTCGTCCGCTGGGTCTTGCGGAACGAGTTTGCCGCTAATCGCAATTTGTAGAATTTTGTTTTTCAAATATGAGGAAAACGATTGAAGTTCCCTTTTATCGTTTTCAATACTATTAATTGTACTATTAAAATCTTCGACAGCTTGAACAATCCTTAATTGTTCATTTATTGGTGGTAATGGTATCAAACCATTATGAGCATCAGTTGTGCTTAATCGGGGCATTTTTACTCCATAACCACATTGAATGGTATAGTCAACAAAGTATTTTGAACGCAAGACATGGTTGATATATTTGGCACAAATTCCTCCATACAAAATAAACGGTATTATTTCTGTTGTGCAGAAACCATCATAATCTGCGACAAGCACTTTATTCAAATATGTGCGTAGTTTTGAATACAAAACATTCCCTTTTTGAAAACTGTGTCGTACACCCTTTATTTGTCGCTCAGATTTAGTTAATCTTTGCAGTATCCGCGCAGAGTCTTTCTCTAAATCTTCAAGTTCCAATATCCAAGCATCATTTGGTATATCATCTACAGGCACATTAGTACAGCAACCATAATTGCTAATCTCACCAAGCGTTGACCACGCCCAGCCGATGGGCAGGTCAAACGGATAATGCGGCTTATGTATCGTAGAACCGCATTAGGCGTTCTACTAATTTATCGCATACCAACCGCCAGGGCGGTGGTTTGCTCATCGGTAAGGGTTGAGACGGCTGGTGCCGCTCAATCCTTTTCTTGTTTTATCTGCTCTCTGGTTGCTACAGAAGTTAGAAACGATGTCGGATGCCGCCGTCGCTGAATTTTGGGTGAATAATTGATTACTGCTATCGCCCCTGTATTAGTTTTTCCGTCA